>JBBQOA010000231.1:0-6963 GCA_038330465.1 Pyrinomonadales bacterium | reverse complement strand
CAAATGATCACGCAACCGGCGACCTTGATATTTCATGCACTCTAACAGCCGGACAAGATTGCGTAACTCCGCTTTCCTCAAATGTCAGCGGACTGACGATCACGGGGGCTGTCGGCGGGAGTGTCGTTTCGGGCGGCACATTCACCGCTAATCCGAGCGGCGGCGGGGCAACCACCGACCGTATTTTTGATGTCGGTATGGACGGCGTTTTCGGCGGCGGTTTTGGTGGCAGTGTTCAGATAAATGTGTCGATGTCGAATCTTACGATCCAGAACGGAAATGTCCGCCAGGATTTCAATATGGGAACGGGAGCCGGAAATTTTGCCCGAGGCGGCGCGTTTCGATACGACGGCTTCGGTCAGGGCGGAACCCGCGGAACTCTGACGTTAACAGGCGTGACGATCAATAATAATCTAGCTGATCATGATACGGGCGGAATTTTTGATCAATTTGCCAGTGTTTCGATCTCGGGTTCGACGATCTCGAATAATATCGGAAAAGCGGGACCGGGCGGCGGATTAGCATTTCTGGCTTCGACGCCTGCCACACTGAGCGTTTCGAGCTCAACATTTTCAGGCAATCAATCACAGAACGGCTTTGTTTTTTCAACTCAGGCGACCGATGTTGACGGCGGCGCAATTGCCGCCAATCATGACTCAAACGTCGGCACGATCACGAACACGAATTTTACCAACAACATTTCATTTGACGACGGCGGCGCGTTAAAAGCATTTAACGGCGCCATTACCGTGACTGGCGGCACGATGACCGGAAACACTTCGCGGGACGACGGCGGCGCGGTTTGGGGCGATAATGATACCGTCAGCGGCGCCAGATTTTTAACTCTGAGCGGTGTCACCATTCAGGGCAATACAGCAAACAGCGATTTGGTCGGCGGCGGCGACGGCGGCGCGGTTTTTCGTGATCGCGGAACGCTGAACGTGACCAACTGCACGATCGGCGGACTTGTCGGCGGACAACAAAATACGGCAGTCAATGGCGGCGGGATCGCACACGCTTTCAGAGCGGCGGTCACGCCGTCAAACCAGACCACCGTCAACATCGATAATGGTTCGATCACGGCAAATAATGCGACAGCGGATGGCGGCGGCGTTTATATCAATGGGACAAATCAGAATGCCGGAACTCCGAGCATCCTGAATGTCGGTTCAACGACGAACGTGGCAGTGACCGAAAATAATTCAAATCTAAACGGCGGCGGCTTTGCAATTTCCGGAATTGTGACAGCAAACATCACCCGCGCAACAATTTACGGCAACGATGCCGATAAAGACGGGAATAATTCCGGCGACGGCGGCGGAATTTTTCACAATAATTCGGGCGGAACTTTAACGATTCCGGCAACCACCTTGATCGGTCAGGTCGGACAGGGAAACACGGCAGCAAATGGCGGCGGTTTGCAAGTGACCAATGGTATCACGAACGTCAACGGCGTGACTTTTGCAGATAATACGTCAACGGGCGGAACCGAAGTTCGGCTGACGGGCGGTACTACCAATTTTTCCGGAACGGTCACGATTCCGGGCGAATTGAATATTGCCGGCGGAACGCTCGCGGCAGGTTCCAGCACCGTCAATCTCGGCGAAGATTTTGGATTTTCGAGCGGCACATTTACAGCCGCAACAAGTACGTTTAATTTTAACGGCTCCGGTTTACAGAAAATTTACGGCGGTGCGGTTCCGACATTTAATATTTTAACCGACGCAAATACCGCAAATCAGCTGTCGGTCAATAATAATGCCAACGTCAACGGTAATTTAACGATCAATTCAAGCGCGGTTCTCAATCCGGCAGCTGCCTCGGTCATTGGCGGAACCGGAACATTGACCGGGAACGGAATAGTTCGTGTGACCCGAACTGCAGCGACGGCGGACTTTTTGAGCCAATATACGATTACCAATAAAACTCTGACCAATCTTTTGGTCGATTACGTCGGCACCAGTGCTCAGATCTTAAGCGGAACGACCTACACAAATCTTCGAATCAACAATGCCGTCGGCGTCACTTTGAGCGGAACCGCAAGTGTCAACGGCACTTTAACTCTGAGCGCCGGAGCGCTGAGCGCCGGAACCGGCACTTTGAATATCAATAACGGAACTTCCGTCACGGGCGGTTCGATAACCAGCGCATCAACCGGCACGGTCAATTACGGACAGTTAAGTAACGGGCAAACTGTTCTCGCCGGAAACTACGGCAATCTGACCTTCAGTAACTTCAGCAAGGTGTTGCCGAGCGCAGTCGTTGGGATTGCCGGAACATTCACTCCGGGAAGCGGCGTCGGTCATACAGTTACGGGAAATACGATCAACTTTAACGGTGCTGCGGCGCAGTCCATCCCGGTTTTCCCATACGAAAGTTTACAATTGAATAATTCTGCCGGCGCCACGCTTGCCGGAAATTTATCAATTCCCGGAACTTTGACTTTGACAAGCGGCGCGCTCGCGACCGGCGCAAATGTTCTGACAGTCACGGGAACTGGATTGTTGGCGCGGACCAGCGGCTTCGTCAACGGCAGTTTGCGGAAGGATTTTCTCTCGCCGAGTAGTTTTACCTATGCCGTCGGCACGCCGTCGGGATATGCACCGGTCGATGTGACGGTGACGGCGGGCGCCGGAAATCTGACGGTCACCGGCATTCAGGGACCGATGCCCTTTATCGACGGCGCACAGGCGCTGCAGCGATACTGGAATCTGAGCGGCAGCGGGATTACGGCAAACCTGGTCTTCAATTATAATCAGCCCGAAGTTTTGGGCAATGAATCACTTTACAGGATTCATCGACAGGCATTGCCGAGCAATTTTACAGTCGCGTTCACAAATCAATGTCCCGCTTCACCTTGTGTTGATACGGTTTTGAATAAGGCGACCGTCAATGGCGTTTCATCGTTCTCGAACTGGACAGTCGCTGTTCCGGTGGCGCCGACGGCGGCAAATGTGCCGGTCGCGGGGCGTGTTCTAAGTCGCGAAGGCAGCGGCGTGAATAATGCGATCGTCACGATCACCGATTCGATCGGTGCTTCGCGAACTGCACGGACAAACACCTTTGGTTACTATCGCTTTAATGACATTGGGGCGGGTCAAAACTACGTCGTCAGCGTTGTCGCAAAGGGGCAGCAATTTACACCGCGCAGCGTGATCGTGGCGGACGAATTGACCGACCTTGATTTTATCGCCGAACCTTAAAGGCGCGAGAATGTCGGACGATTTAAGTTGGGCGGGAATCGCCGATTCTAAAATATTCGTCCAAAACTAATTGCTTGCGAGATTGCTCAAAGGCGGAGAATAAAAGAATTTGATTTGCCCGAAAATGCAAGTCGAAATTCTTTTATTCTTCGCCTTTATGCCGTAAAAAAGGCACAAAAAGGCTGGCTGTGATATACTTTGGCATTTGGTAATTTAGTACAAGGCAAAGGGTATTTATAGTGAAAAGAATAGAAATTATTCCGCTTGGCGGAATTGGCGAATTCGGTATGAATTGTATGGGAATTCGCTATGATGATGAAATGATCGTCATTGATGTAGGAATGGGTTTTCCTGAAGAATCGCCTTACGGAGTTGATATTTCGATTCCGAATTTTGATTTTCTCGACGAATTCCGCGAAAATCTGACGGCATTAATTCTCACACATGGTCACGAAGATCATATCGGCGCATTGCCTTATTTTCTTAAAAAATTCAATTTACCCGTTTATGCATCACGATTTACGCTCGCATTGACCGATAAACGACTCGAAGAACATAAGATGCTCGGCGACGTTTTGCTGCACCGCGTCAACCCGAACGACATTATCGAGATCGGCAATTTCAAGATCGAATTCATCCACGCGTCACATTCCTTGGTTGATTGTTTTTCGCTGGCGATCACGACGCCGCTCGGAACGGTCATTCATACCGGCGACTACAAAATTGATGACACGCCCGTGATCGGCAAACCCTACGATTTGAAGACTCTCGGCAAATACGGCGATCAGGGCGTTTTGGCGTTGCTCGGCGATTCGACCAACGCCACTGTCGAGGGCAGAACGCCTTCTGAAAAAGCCGTCATTCCGGCGTTTGAAGAAATTTTTGAAAATGCTTTGGGAAGAATATTAGTGGCGACATTTTCTTCTTCGATCCATCGTTTGCAGATAGTTTTTGATATTGCTCACGAATTCGGCAGAAAAGTTTGTGTGATCGGTCGTTCGATGATCAAAAATGTCGAGATTGCCGACGAACTCGGACTTTTGAAAATTCCGCACAATACAATGGTTGATTTAGGCACGGCGCGCTCGCTAGATGATGACGAAATTGTTTATATCGTGACGGGTTCGCAAGGTGAAAACCGCGCCGCTTTGTGGAATTTAGCGACCGGAAGTTACAAGGGAATGGAAATTGAAAAAGGCGATACGGTTGTGCTGTCAGCGCGGATCATTCCGGGCAACGACAAAGCGATTTCACGACTTATCGGGCATCTTTACAAACGCGGCGCGAATATTATCGAAGAAAAACGCCGCCTGATTCACGTTTCGGGACATGCTTCGCAGGAAGACATCAAAATTATGGTCGAAACCGCGCGTCCGAAATATCTGATCCCGATCCACGGCGAATATCGAATGCTTTTCCGCCACAAAGAATTCGTCAAAAATCACGTCGCCGGTTACACGGACGAAAACGTCATTTTGATCGAAAACGGAGATGTTCTGGAAATTGACGAACTCGGCGCGCGCGTGATCGAAAAACGCGAGCTGAACCGCACCTTTATTGACGAAGAATCGCTCGGTGAGATCGAATACGACATCATCCGCGAACGTAAAAAACTTGCCTACGGCGGCGCGATCTCGCTGGTCGTAAAAATCGATAAAGCCAAACAGCAAATTTTAGGCGTGCCGCAAATATCATTTCAGGGCGTTGCCGGAATCGATTTGGCAAATGGTTTTATCGATAACGCGAAGAAATCCGTGTTCGATGCTGTTTCGGGTATGACACCCCAGGAAATTGCCGATAAACACTGGTTGCAGGAAAATTTAAGAATCCATTTGAAACGATATTTGCAAAAAGCATCCGGCACAAAACCCGTCATCGTGACAACCATTGTCGAAGTATGATCGATCGAAACGAAAATCCAGACATAACAATTTGACATAATCAGGATTAGCGTTACAATTTTATGGAAATTTAAAGCAAACAAACTTTTCACAAATTTATGTTTCCTCAAATTGAAACCGAACGACTATTGTTGCGGACATACAAACCTGATGAAATGGAACGGGTTTATGAATTAAGCTCCGATAAAGATGTCACCAAACATTTTCCGCCATATTTCAAGATCATTAAAGAAGAAGTTTTAGTGAGCTTGCCGACGCGTTTGGCGCGCTGGACAAATCAGGGTTTCGGGCAGCTTGGAGTTTTTGACAAAGCGCTCGGAGATTTGATCGGTTACTGCGGTTTTCAATATCTCGACAAAACGGAAATCGTCGAAATTTATTACGGTTTTTTCAAGAACTATTGGGGAAAAGGTTTTGCCACCGAAGCCGCGCGGGCGATGATGCATTATGGTTTTTGCCGGGTCAAACTGCCTAAAATCGCCGCTGTTACACATCCCGAAAATCACGAATCACAAAAGGTTTTGATGAAACTTGGTTTTAACAATCCGCAAACGGTCGAGTTTTACAAAGTCAAAGCCGTCTATTTTGAAATGTCGGCGGAAGATTATCAACCGCCGGAATTTTACTACAATTTGAGTTTTACGAAAGGATAAAACAATTTTGGAAATCAGCGAATTACTAAAAAAAACGCGAGTCGAAGTCGCGCCCGAAACATTTACACTTGTTTCTCTGCGGCACGAAGATTGGCTGAAAGTGCTCGAAAACCCCGAACTTTCGCCGCGCATGACCGCACCGTTTATGATTTTCAAAGACAAATTTGAAACGACGCTGCTGCTTGACGAAATTGATTTCGAAACGATCCGTTACGCGATTCGCGATGCTCAAACCGAACGCGGATTTCGGCTTTTAACCTTTAATATCGAACTCGATTTTACGGTTGTCGGTTTTCTCGCTTTTATTGCCGACAAACTTGCCAAAGCCGATATTTCGATCGTCGCGCTCTCGGCTTTTTCACGCGATCATTTATTAATCAAACAGGAAAATTTGTCGAAGGCTTTGATAGTTTTGGGCGAATTTGTTGAAGAATTGTGCTGAAATGAGAAGTAAATATTGGGAAAGGTTTCAATAAACGGCTGTTAGTTTTAAGAAAAGTTCGCGGTGGACGAGTTATGACAACTGAAGAGCAACACGAAGATGAAACCGGATTGATTTCGCTCTCGCTCAACAGCAAAAAATAGTTTATGTTTTGGAAAAATAAAGTTGTTTTGTTAACGGGCGCTTCAAGCGGAATCGGCGAAGCGTTGGCAATCGAGATCGCCAAACAAGGCGCGACACTTGGGTTGCTCGCGCGGCGCGAAGAAATGCTCCGCGAACTTGCTAACAAATGCGAATCATTCGGCGCAACAGCGAGAGTTTTTGCGTGCGATGTGGTTGACGCGGAAGCGGTGCAGAAAAGCGCGGATAATTTGCGAAATGAATTCGGACGAATCGATATTTTGATCGCGAATGCCGGAATCGGCGGCAAAAGCAAAGAAACGCAGAGCTTGCAGCCCGCCGCCGTCAAAAAAGTCATCGATATTAATTTACTTGGCGCGGTCAATTCGGTTTATGCCGTCCTGCCGCAGATGCTCGAGCGCGGCAGCGGTCAGATTGTCGCGGTTTCGAGTCTTGCAGGAATTCGCGGTTTGCCGAAATCGGCGGCTTATTGCGCGTCAAAAGCCGGAATGACTGCACTTTTTGAAAGTCTCCGGCTCGATGTTCGGCATAAAGGAATTTCCGTCACGATCCTACAGCCCGGTTTTATCAAAACACCTTTGACCGCCGGACGAAAAAATAAATTACCATTTGTGATGGAACTT
>JBBQOA010000230.1:0-6964 GCA_038330465.1 Pyrinomonadales bacterium | reverse complement strand
GATCATTTCCTTAGCTTTGGTCGGCGTGACGATTCTCGCTTTTCTGCTCGGTTTATCTTTGACGGGAACGGCGAATTTTGCCAACGCGGTTTTGCTGTTTGCCCTGATTTTGGTGAATGCCGCTTTGATTGCTCACCGCCGAAAATATCCGAATATCGAACGTCCGTTTCGGGTTCCGCTCGTTCCGCTTCTGCCGATTTTAGGAATTTTATCGAATCTTTATCTGTTAGTGCAAAGCACGACGGAACTTTGGAGTCTCGGCGGATTTTATGGGGTTCTGCCGGTAATTTTAGCCGCCGGTTCATTAGCTCTCGGTTTAGCGGCGTTTGTCCTGATCAGAAAAGGCGAAGACGTGGAAGCGGTCGAAGAGCAATTTCTGATGCCGGCGGCAATCCATTCTTCGCATCTGCCGGAAAAAACCGGCTTTCGCGTTTTGGTGACGCTTTCCAATCCGGCAAATCTGCCGCAATTGCTGAGTATGGCGGACGCGATCGTTTCCGATCGCGGCGGCGGCGAAGTGATCGGCTTGCGCGTCGCGATCGTTCCCGAACAGCTTTCGCCGAACCGCGAAGATTTCAGCAACGAATTTTACGTGACGCGGGAACATCCGATTTTGGAAATGGCGAACCGCTATGCCGAGGAAAACAACATTCCGTTCAAATCGCAGATCGATGTCGGGCACGATCCGGCGCGTTCGATCATCGAATCGGCGCAGGAACTTGAATGCGATCTGATAATTATGGGCTGGAAAGGCTTTACGACGACGGCTGAAAAAATTCTCGGCGAAGTTGCCGACAGCATCGTGTCAAACACACCGACGGATTTGATGCTCGTTAAATTGGTCGCCGGAAATCGTCTGGAAAATTGGCTGTTGCCGACGGCAGGCGGAAGACACGCGATCTGCGCGGAAGAATACGCGGCTTCGCTGGTGCGCGCAAATAAAGGTTCGCTGACCTTTTGCAGCGTTCTGACGCCGAAAGCCGGTCAATCGATCATCGAAGGCACAAAACAAATACTCGAAAAAGCCGTCGCTCGCGTTTCGCAGAAAAACGGGCTGAAAGTGGCTCAAAAGATCATCAGAAATGCCTCGATCAATCGCGGAATATTGGAAGAATCGAAAAATTACGATGCGATTATGGTCGGTGCGACCGAACATCGTTTCAAGAAATTTTTATTCGGCAGCATTCCCGAAGTAATCGCTAAAGAATCGCTCAAAACCGTTATTTTGGTTAAGCAAAAAAAGAAAAGTAATAAAATTTAATTTTCTGTGACCTTTTTGGTTTTGCGAATACAGCGGTAATCAATGAATTTCCGTTTTTGTCAGCAACCAGGTGAGGGCTTTTGCCTCATCATTGAAAACTTCTATTTTCCGGTGTCCCGTATCTTCTGAAAGGATTTGAAACTGGCGTCCAAGCCCGAAACCAAGCGCCGAATTCATCAGCAAAACGACTTTTCCGGAGCCGAGCAATTCGCTGATTTCCTGATAGCGGGTGACTACCATTCTCGATACATTAAGGTCAATCGTCCCAAAATCGAAATTGCTGAAATCGAATAACAGTCCAATATCTTGTTTCCACGAGCGATGGGAAAAGAGTTGATCGCATTGTCCGGAAAGATCTTCAAAAACGAAAATGCCTTCACAACTAATTTTGATATAGTTTTCACGTTTTTTGAAGTCAATCATCCAATTCATATTTGACTGCTAGGATTAGGATAGGGGCAATTGATGATAGAATTATTTTTCACTAATTACAACATCTGTCCGTTAAATTGGGCGACGAACTGTTTTTTTTTCGGTTAAAAACACCTTAAAATTCAGCTTCGCTCATCTTTTCACCACGTTTCCGACAAGCACAAAAACTGAATCGATCAAACAGCCTTAAACCTTTCTGACAGACGCGTCTGTTTCGGGTCTGAGTTTTTATTGTTTTCAAGTTTTCAAACAGTTTCCGTGTGTGAATTTTGACATACGTTCAATAAGGGTTCATTGTTAGAAGGTAAAGAGCTTTGCTAACTCTCTTCTCAGATTCTTCGGAATTTACCGAACCACCTGGAATTTACAGCTGAATTTTCAAGGTACGACAATCATGAACAACTTGACTATCACGCAGCGCCGCAGCGGTTCGGTGACTGTGCTGGATTTGACGGGCAATATCAGGCTCGGCGAAGGCAATATCGAACTGCACAATACTTTGCGTCTTCTGGTCGATAAAGGAGAACGGAAAGTTTTGCTCAATCTGGCGGAAGTGAAATACATCGATTCGAGCGGCTTGGGCGAATTAGTCGCCGGTTACACGACGCTGCAAAAAAGCGGCGGCGAAATGAAACTGCTTCATTTGACCGAACGCGTTAACGAATTGATGGTGATCACGAAACTTCTGACGGTGTTTGAGGTTTTTGACAGCGAACAAGAAGCCGTTAACAGTTTTTCGACTTCGGCGGACGAGACTGTGACGGAAGAAGCCGTCACCACGGAAAAGCCGGATAAGGCATTAATCGCTTAAAAGATTTAAGATCGAGGAGAAGTCGCGTGTTAATCGTAAATTTGCTGGTCAACGAAAATCTGCTGAAAGCCGAATATGATTTTAATCAAGCCGACAGCGGAAATATCGTTGAACTTTGCCGGAAATATCTGGCATTACTGACCGCTTATCGCGACGAACTTTTTAAACTTCGCGGCACGCCGGAAATCAATCAGGCACCGGCGACACCGCTTGCGCGCGAATTGACCGAACAGGTCAGAAGAGCAATTCGCGCGGCGGTCGAAATCACGACCCGCGAACGAAATAACGCCGAATCACTGATCGGATCCTTCACGGCGATCAGCGGTTACGAAGCCGTCGAAACGTTCAATCAACTTAAGTACAAAGGCTTTGAGAATTGGGAACTGCGGTCGGGCGGCGCGCGTCCGGCAGAGAGCGTCGGCGCTGCGCCGATCACTGTTCAAGAAGCGGTTGAATTGGCAAGTCAGCTGCGCCGCGAAGAATATATCGCGCATAAAACTACTTTCTTTAAATAATCAAAATGGAATTAAAATGGAATTAAAAACAGGTCAACAAACAATCACATCTTCTTCGGCAAAATGCGCGTGGTGCGGCGGCAGCGGACAATGGAATGTCGCGCCGGGACACAGTGCTTCGTGTATTGTCTGCGGCGGCAAAGGACACATTTCGGTTTATCAGCCCGCACTCAGCTGCGAGCAATGCCGCGGAACGGGCAGAAGCAACACCGTCAGCCCGTGTCTGACCTGCGCCGGAACGGGCTGGGAAAGTTACTTTAAGAAGAAAACGGTTTGAAATGTGATGGGAAACCGGCAAGGTTATTGACACCTTGAAATTATCAATTTTAAAAAAAGGCGGGAAGCTCTGAACCTTCAGAGCTTCCCGCCTTTTTTTTTCGTTGCGCGGCGATTTTATTTAGTCGCTTTGACTTTGACCGGCTCGCTTTGGGTTTCGGATTTGATAATATCGCGGCTCACGCGTTTGAGCGGTTTATATTCGGGTGTCGGTGTTTCATTGCGTTTGGTCCGCGGAGTTTGAGCGGTTGGCGCGCCCGCGCTGCAAGCCGCGCCAAATACTGTTATAGCAAACAAAAACAGACCGATGAACATTTTAATTCGTTGTGTTTTAATCATAAATTCTTCTCTTAATACTGTTTTGGTAAGACTCAAATAAAAAGATTTAATATTTGCTACCTTTTAACAGACGGAGCATTTAAATTTTTTGGCGTAAAAATTTCAATATTTATTGAAACTAAATTTACGAATTTTAATCATGGCGGAGACCAATTCACTTAAAAAGAATAAGCCCAATAGACATAATAAGTAATAAATATATAATGATTGTCAGCGTTTTCATTTCCCGACTGTTTTAAAAAAACTTCCAAATTCGAATACTTATGCATCCACGAAAGGAATTGCTTGTATTGGTGGTATTAAATGATTCTGTTCAGTCGGAAAAGATCCGCGCATTATTTGAACGGAAAGAATATCGGACTGCCGTTGCGCCCGATTTTTCAGAAGCGATTAAAATAATTCAGACACAAGCTGTTGATCTAATTTTGACCGGTTTGCCACTGCTGCTTTCCGGAAAAGAAAGCCTTTTTCGAGCGCTTCGGGAAAATAAAAACTTTACCAAACCGCCGATCTTGATTTTAGGCGGTGCAGACAAAAGCGATAATATTATTGAGACATTGGAAGCCGGCGGCGATGATTACATTGAAACCGCCGCCGATGATCTGCAAATTCTGGCGCGTTCCGCCAAATTAATCGAACGAAAACAGGCAAGTGATTTATTAAATGAAAGCGAAGATTATTTTCGTTCTTTGATCGATAATATTTCGGACGTGATCAGTATTTTAAGTTTTGACGGGACGATTCTTTACGAAAGCGCCTCGATTGAACAGGTTCTCGGGCATCGCCAAACGGATATCATCGGCAAGAATGCCTTTGATTTCGTGCATCCTGACGACCGCGCAAGAACCGTCAAATATTTTTATGAAAACACTCTGAAACACGGCGAAGCTTCAGCGCCGTTCGAATATCGTTTTCGCGACAGCGATGATAATTGGCGCATTCTCGAATCAATCGGAAAAGTTATCAATCACCCGACCAAGGGTTTTATGGCGGTCATCAATTCGCGTGATGTAACGGAGCGCAGAAAGTCCGAAAACGCTCTGCGCGACAGCGAGGAAAAATTCCGCGTCGTGCTTGATAATTCGCTTGACATTATTTATCAAATCAATCTCAAAACAAAATCTTTCGATTATGTGAGCAGTGCCGCGAAAGGCGTCACGGGTTATGAACCGGAAAATTTTATCAAGGGCGGTTTTGATTTCACGCATTCGCTGGTTTATCCCGACGATCTGTCGATCGTCAAAGATTCGCTTAATCAGGCTTTTAACGATATTGCCGAAGGCATCCGCGAACACAGCATCGAATATCGATTGAATACCAATCACAAAGGACTTCGCTGGATTCGCGAAAATCGGGCGATCTTGACCGATTCGGCAAATCAGCCGATCGCGATCATTTCGACCGCCCGCGACGTGACCGATCAAAAGAAATTCGAGGGGCTTTGCTGCATTTACAGAAAACATTGCTTGAATCGCAGACCGAAGCCTCGATGGATGGCATTCTGGCGGTCAGCGATGACGGCAAGATCATTTCGCATAATCAGCGTTTTATCGAAATGTGGGGAATTCCCGAAGAGATATTGAATGCCAGAGCCGACGATGAAGCCGTCATTTCGCTTATTGATGATTTGGTCGATCCGCAAAAGTTTTTGGATATCGTCAAAAATCTTTACGAAAATTCAAAAGAAACAATTCAAACCGAGATCGCACTCAAAGACGGGCGTACTTTTGAAAGATATTCCGCGCCGATCAAAGATGCGCAAAATAAATATTTCGGCAGAGTCTGGTTTTTCCGCGATATTACAGAGCGAAAAAAAATTGAAATTGCCCTGCGGGACAGCGAGGAAAATTATCGGGATATTGTCGAAAACTCTCAGGAATTGATTTGCATTCACGATTTGAAAGGTAAAATTTTATCGGTCAATAAAACGGTTGAAAAAGTCTTGGGCATCGCTCGCAACGAATTAACAAAAATCAATCTTTATGATCTTTTAATTCCTGAAGTTCGTGAAAAATTAACTGCGTATCTCACAGAAATCAGCACACAAGGCGTCGCCCGCGGTTTAATGTATGTCAAAAATCATCAGGGCGAAACACGAATTTGGGAATACAACAACACGCTCAGAACCGAAGGCGTTGCCGAACCGATTGTCAGAGGCATGGCAATCGATATTTCGGAACGCAAACGCGCCGAAGACAATCTGCGTGAATCCGAAGCCCGCTTTCGCAATCTTGCCGATACCGCGCCGGTCTGGATCTGGATCGCCGGAACCGACAAGAAAATGACATACGCCAATAAAACCTTTCTCGATTTTACGGGTAATACGTTTGAAGAAGAAATAGAGGGAGGCTGGCGAAAAATTCATCCCGAAGATTTTAAGACCGTCCGTGACATTTACCACGAAGCCTTTGAAAAAAGAGAAGAATACCGCGCGGAATATCGGCATCGACGAGCTGACGGCGAATACCGCTGGACCTTATTGATCGGCGTTCCGCGCTGGACTCCGAGCGGGAATTTTCTCGGCTATATCGGTTCGGGAATCGATATTCACGAACGCAAACAATCTGAAGAGATTTTGCGGAACACCGAAGAAAAATTAAGACAATCGCAAAAACTCGAATCGGTCGGCAGACTCGCCGGCGGAATTGCTCACGATTTCAACAATATGCTGACCGCCATTATCGGTTACAGCGACATTTCCCTTTTAAAATTAAAATCCGGCGATCCGATCAAACGCAATATTGAAGAAATCAAAAAAGCCGCCGAACGTTCCGCTTCGCTGACCTCACAGCTGCTGGCTTTCAGCCGTCAGCAGGTTTTACAACCGAAAATCGTCGCCTTTAACGAACTCATTACCGAAACCTGCAAGATGCTCCAAAGATTGATCGGCGAAAATATTACTCTGAAGGTCGATCTCGACCCGGATGTGAAATTTATTGAAGCCGATCCCGGACAATTAACGCAGGTCATCGTCAATCTGGCGGTCAATGCCCGCGACGCGATGGCGAACGGCGGCGTGCTGACCATTAAAACCGAAAAAATTCTTGATCATGAAAAACTTCCCGTCAGTTCAGAACTCGTCAGAAACGAAAAATATGTTCTGCTGACCGTCGAGGACACCGGAAACGGCATTGCGCTCGAACATCTGGCACACGTTTTTGAGCCTTTTTATACGACTAAAGAAATCGGTAAAGGCACCGGACTCGGACTCGCGACCGTCTATGGAATCGTCAAACAATCGGGCGGCTATATCTGGGTCAACAGCGAACCGCGACAGGGAACGACATTTAAAATTTACCTGCCGCGCGTTGACGAGCGATACGATGTCGA
>JBBQOA010000229.1:0-7008 GCA_038330465.1 Pyrinomonadales bacterium | reverse complement strand
GGTTTTGAAACGACCACCGGCGACCGGACGGGCGAGATCAAAGAATCTTCGATCTCAAATCACAAATTTCCAATTTCAAATGAAGCGATCAAAGAAGTTTTACCGGAATTTTGCGGCGCGATCTGGCAAACGCCGCCGATGTATTCGGCAAAAAAGGTTGACGGCAAAAAGCTCTACGAACTCGCGCGAAAGGGAATCGAGGTCGAGCGAAAAGCAGTAAAAATAAACATCTACGAATTGGAAATCAAGTCAGAACCGCCGTCGGTAGCGGGCGGTTTAAATTTGTCGACCGAAAGCCAAAAACTAAAGACCGAAGACCACATGCTTTGCGTTACCTGTTCAGCCGGAACATATATTCGCGTTTTGGCGGAAGATATCGGCAAAACGCTCGAAACGGGCGCGCATCTTGCCGAACTTCGCCGGACAAAAGCCGGGAAGTTCGCCGTTGAAAAAGCCGTTACGCTCGAAGAGTTAGAAGCGATCGTCGCGGAAAATAAGCTCGCCGAAGTTTTAATTTCGACGAACGAAGCGGTTTCGCATCTCACGGAAATAAAATTATCGGCGGAAGAGACGGCAAAGATCAAAAACGGCGTCAAACTAAAAAGAACGTTGGACGAATTAAAAGACGGCGAGTTTTTGCGTTTGACGGAGGACGAAAGTCTGCTCGCGATCGGTTTTTACAACGCGGCGGAAAAATTAATTCAACCGAAACTTGTTTTAGTGTAAAATGGTTGAAAAACAGAGGAAATTGAAGATGAAAACAAAACATTTGGCTTTGGGGGTTGGCGGCGCGGTCGGCGCGTTGGTTGCCTGGAAATTACTTTCACGCTCTGAAACGGTTGCTTGGCACGATGTTTCCGACAAGATCATTCACGCGGAAAATTCGCATTTTGTCGAGATCGACGGCGCGACCGTTCATTTTCAGGAATTCGGCGACCCTTCAAATCCGACGTTGCTGTTGATCCATGGTTTTACGGCATCGGTCTTTGTCTGGAGAACGGCGGCGCCGGCGCTCGCCGAAGAGGGCTTTCACGTCGTCGCGATCGATCTGATCGGCTTTGGTTATTCGGAAAAACCGGCGTGGTTTGACTACAAGATCACTTCACAGGCGCGAATGATTGCGCGTTTTATGGATCGGCTCGGGATCGGGCGCGCGTGCATTGTCGGCAGTTCTTACGGCGGCGCGGTCGCCCTGACGCTCGGACTCGATTACGCCGAACGCGTCGAAAAATTGGTTTTGGTCGATGCGGTGATCAACGACGATCCGAAAGATCATCCGATTCTGAAACTTGCGCGGATTCCGGGCATCGGCGAAGTGCTGACGCCGTTTTTGGTTGATTCAAAGGCATTTATGAAGATTCGGATGCAGGGCACGCTTGCGCCGGCGAATCATCATCTGATCACGAAAGACCGCATCGAATCGATCATTCGCCCGCTCCAAGCGAAAGACGGTCATAACGCGGTTTTGCAGGCGGGCAGAAATTGGGACGCGAACCGCATCGAAGAAGATTTGCATCTTATAAATCAGCCGACGCTGATCATTTGGGGTGAAGAAGACACGGTGATTCCGATCAAAAACGGCGAAACGCTTTACAATTCGATCCTTAATTCGCGCCTCGTCGTGCTGAAGAATTGCGGACACGTTCCGATGGAAGAAAAGTCCGATCTTTTTGTCAGTCTGGTGAGCGGATTTTCTCACGACCGCAAAGGCAAAATCGAAGCAGCGGACAATGAGGAAGTGCATTTGGAAAGCTAAGATGAAACTTATTTACATATTATTTTTGTTGCTCTGTGTTTTCGTTAAGTTCACTAAAGCACAACAATCTTCCGTTACCGAGAATAAGAAAGTTTATGTTGTCGGCGATGTCGTCAAACCTTCAGAACTTGAATTTAGGGAGACGATGACTCTTACGCAAGCTATCGCAGAGGCGGGCGGAGTATTCCCAGATAATAAACGTAAAATCGTGCGAATATCCAGATTGGTTCCCGGAGCAAAAAACCGGGAGAGAGTCGAAGTTAGAATAAAGGAAATAGAAAAAAGAAAGACTGAGGATTTAATCCTTCAGCCCAATGATATTGTAGACGTAATGCCGAAAAAGAAAAGAGTAGGATGTTTAAATTTTCCAATTGAACCGACGCGGGTTTTAATTATTATACCGTAAAAAAAATCATCTCGATTTAGAAAATAAAAGTGAAAAGGTTTGTTTAAATCTACAAACCTTTTCACTTTAAAACTTCAAATCTTTCTTTAATTCCTTCGGACTCGTCGGCTTGGCAAAGATCGAATCGGGAATTATTTTGTTGAATTCGACCGATTCGTAATTGACGCGCGAAGTCTGCACGCCGCCGGAAAAATGGTCGATGATGAACGGCGTTTTGATGCCCTGAATCTCGACGAATTGCGCGTAGCGGTCTTCTTCGGTTTGATCTTCGCTGCCGGGATTGGTTCGTTTATAGATCGCTTTGGCGGGAAATCCTTCCGCCGAAAATTCAAATTCGACCGCGAAACCGTCGTCGTAGGTTAATTTGATGACTTCGTTGCGTTTGCCCAAAGAGGCTTCGCGTTTGCCGACATAACTCAAAACGCCTTTGCCGCGCCAATGTTCGCGCAACAGATTGTCGAGACTGGCGTTGATCCCGCGTTTGAAATCGTTGACCTGCGTTTCGCTCTGGACATTGATGACCTCCGTTTGACCGTCGAAGATCCAGCCCGAATCGCCGTCGTTGGTCTGGACGGTTTTGGTGCCGAACGCTTTAAATTCGGTGCGTTCTTTATCAGGAAAAACGATCACGTCAATAAACGTCTGAAACGAGCCGGTGACGCCGTTGCGCAAGGCGCTGAACTTGCCGCGCCCGATCTGCGATCTTACTTTTAAATAATTATCGCCGCCCAAAACCTGCACGGCTTTTTTCAAGATCGCTTCGGCTTTTTCGTCGGGTTTCGAGGTTTGGGCAACCGCCAAATCGGTCATTGCCAAAAGCAATGAAACAATCAAAATTATCTGAGAAAACTTATTTGTTAGGTTTAAATTCATATTCAAAAACTTTTATTTGGCTAACCCGTTGACCGTTTTTATGGATCGCCGGATTAAATTTTAGTTTAGAAAGATCATCTTTTACTTTTTCTACATAATCTTTTGGTAAGTCCGAATCAACTTTTAGAATCTCGATTTCTCCGGTTGATTTCAAGACAATTTCAATCGTGATTTTTCCGCTGCCTTTATCGAAAATATCCTGTGTCGGATAATCGAATTTAGGAATTTCGCTGATTTCCGCGACTTTTTCCAAATTTTTGTCGCTTTCCTTGTAGTAAACCTCGGTTTTTAAAGTTTGCAATTTTTGCGGAGGAACTTTCCAAAAGCCGTCCCAACTGTAAGAATACCGAACGGTTTTGATCACCGTAACAACTTCTCCGTCTTTTTTTTCAGGTTCGTATTTGATTTTTTTAGCGGCTTCAATTGCAAGATCGGTCAGAGATTTTCCGATTGATGAAATTATTTTAATTTCTCCGATTTTTCCGTCAGCAAGAAATTCAACTCTCAGAACGATTGAACCTTGAGCATCTAAAGTGCCGTAATCTTCGGGAAGTTCGGGTTTCGGTTGGTCTAAAATCTTTAAAGGCGAATCTTGAGCAAATGCCGAAACGCAAAGGCACAATGAGATTATGAATAATGCGAAAAATTTCTTCATTTAACGAATTTTCTCCAAAAAAAAGGCTTTGATGAGATTTTATCACCAAAGCCTTTGATGCGGAAAGTTTTTTTAGGTTGTTTAATTCAAACTAAAAGCATCCATCGGTTTGACGACGATCACGCCGTCTTCTGCGTCAACCAGAAAGCGCGTTGACGATTTCCATTCGTTGGTGATCGGCAATTTTACTTTTTGATCGATATGACGTTTCAGGAAACGCGCACCGTAAGCCGGGCTGAAACCTTTTTCCGTTAAAGCGTCGATCGCTTTTTCGGTGATCTCAACGAACTTGCCCTGGCGTTCCATCCGCTTTTTGAGTTTTGCCAGATAGATCTTGGCAATTTCCTTGACTTCGTCCATCGTCAGCGGCGAGAAAATAACGATCTCGTCGATCCGATTACGAAATTCCGGCGAAAATCTGTTTTCGGCGGCTTTCATCACGTCGCCTTTGATCTCTTTCATTTCGCCGCGTGATTTCATGCCGAAGCCGAGCGGTTTTTCGTATTTCTTGAAATTATCCGAACCTAAGTTTGACGTCATAATGACGATCGCGTCCGAAAGATAAACCTTCTTGCCGCGTCCGTCCGTCAGCCAGCCTTCGTCAAAGGCTTGCAGGAAAATGTTCATCAAATACGGACTTGCTTTTTCAACTTCGTCGAGAAGCAAAACGGTGTACGGATTTTCGCGGAGCTGTTCGGTCAAAATTCCGCCGCGTTCCGAACCGACAATACCGCGCGGCATTCCGATCAGTTTTTCGATGCCGACCGTGCCGTCGCCGTATTCACTCATATCGATCCGCACCATTTTTTCTTCATCGCCGAACATAAATTCGGCAACCGCTTTGGCGAGCTCGGTTTTGCCGACGCCGGTCGGACCGAGGAAAAGCAGCACGCCGTCGGGCGCGTAATGATTTTCTTTGAGCGGACCTTTGTTCAGACGAAGTCTTTCAGCAACCGCCCGAACCGCGTCTTTTTGTCCGATCACGCGATTCGCGAGCAGATCTTCCATCGCCGAAAAACGGTCGGAAGTGTCGCGGTAGATCATATCCTGCGGAATTCGTGATTCCTGCGAAATGACCTGAATGATATGTTCGGGTTTGACGACGAGCGAGCCGGGTTCGTTGATCTCGACCTTGACCGAAGCCGTGTCGAGCCAACCGATCGCTTTGTCGGGCAGATGCAGATTACGAATATATTTCGGCGACATTTCGAGCGCCGTGTTGATGGCTTCGTCGGAAATTGTCACCGAATAATTTTTTTCCAAACGCGGTCGCAGTCCGAGCAGAATTTCGCGGGTTTCGGCGATTGTCGGTTCAGAAACCTTGACGAGCCGAAAACGGCGCGAAAGAGCTTCGTCTTCGCCAATATATTCTTTATATTCGGTATTTGTCGTCGCGCCGATAATTCGCAGTTCGCCTCGGGCGAGGCTGGATTTGAACATATTTGCCGCGTCCGAAGATGTTCCCATCGCCGCGCCGGCGCCGATGATCGTATGTGCTTCGTCAATGAAAAGGATCAGATTTTCTTTTTCTTTGACTTCGTCGATGATTCCTTTGATGCGTTCTTCGAACATTCCGCGCAGCATCGTGCCGGCGACGAGTCCGCCCATTTGAAGTTGCACGATATGTGCGTCTCTTAAGCGCGCCGGAACTTTTTCGGGCTCAAGTTCGATCAACCGTGCAAGACCTTCGACGACCGCCGTTTTTCCAACGCCCGGTTCACCGACGAGCATCGGCGAATTGGAACGTTCGCGGTGGCACAAGATCTCGATCATTTGACGGATTTCTTTTTCGCGTCCGATCGTTGGCGGAATTTTGTCCTGCCGCGCAAGTTTGTTCATCGAAACGCCGAAGTGCCGCAAGTACGAGGGCAATTCGTATTTTTGGCGAACGCGTTCTTCTTCCTTTTCGCGTTTGTGAATTCGCGTCCGCGCCGTTTGCGCAACTTCGTCGGACGGCACTCCCAGATTTTGCAAAACGTCATTTAAAATGCTTCTTTCATCGTTTGAAAGAACGTAAAAAATATCGCTGGCATCAATTACCCGGCGACCTTGCGAACGCGCTCGGTCCATCGAACGTTTAAAGAGTTCGGTTGTTTCGGGCGCAATGCGAAAGCCTTTGCCGGTGTGTTGTCTGCCGCTTTCCATTCGTTTTTCGATCAGCAATTTGACCGAACGCGGGTCAACCGCCAAATCGCGCATCGTCGAATTGAAAAGATCGGCTTCTTCGTCAGCCAGAGCGTGCAGGATATGCTCGATCGAAATATAGTTTTGGTCGCGTTTTTTGGATTCATCCAATGCAATCTCTAAAATACGCCGTCCGCTCTCGCTGAATTTGTCTTTGTATGCGTCTATATCTGCCATAAATTTCTCTTAAATAAAACTAAAACTTTGATGCTCGAAAGCAAATCTATTCTGCCTCAAATATCATAGCACTTTGCCGCAGTCAGCGGAAAGAGTTTTTGGGGAAGAATCCTGAATATATTCAATCATAATCGGTAAATTCTTTCGGTTAAATGATTTATTCCGCAACCTCCGCGAGCACGAAAATGAAACCTTTTCCGTTTTCCCGGCGTTTCGCGGAAACTTTTGTGAATTTCACGCCGCCGAAAGTGCCTCGATATTTCTCCGAAAGAGTTTCATTGGGGTCTTTGATCGGTACGGAATTGCCGACATCAATGCCGAAAGTCTGTTTCAAAGCCTCTTTTGAGGTCGGCAGAGGTTTGTCTAAAATCAGGTTGAAACTTTTCGCGCGTCCGCCGTAAAAGCGAATCGCCAAGCCTTTCGGCTGATTCGCGATTTGGTAAAGCCGGTATTCGACGCCCTTTTCAACCGTTTTTGATTCGTCGGGTTTGCCGAGCGCGTTATCGAGTTCGGCAATTGACTTATCGGCAAGTTTCGGCACATCAATAGCGCCGGTCCGTTCGGCTTTGACCGCGTCGGTTTCTGTTTTTGAAGTCTGAATTAATTTGTTTGTATCCGGCTGATTTTCAGTTTTCGTCTCGGTCGCCGCTTGACAGCCGAAGGAGACGAGCAATAAAAAAAATACGAAACTCGAACTTAAAATTTTTATCATGTTCAAAATCGACCACAGCCATTCGGAATTTCCGCGATCACATTATTCACCGGCGGTTTGCGCCAAACCCTTGCCGACCTGCACCCGCGCCGGACGCAGCAGTCGATCACCGAATTTGTAGCCGCGCGAATATTCCGCCGTTATTTTGCCGTCAGATTCCGCATCGGTTTCAACCATATCGATCGCTTCGTGAATTTCGGGATTAAAATCCGCGCCGATCGACGGCACGGCTTCGACACCGACAC
>JBBQOA010000228.1:0-7028 GCA_038330465.1 Pyrinomonadales bacterium | reverse complement strand
TATCAAAGAGATTTTATCTTTTTCAAGATTGACAGTAGGAGGAATTTTTTAGATGCTCAGCAAAAATTTGATTCATAAATCAATTACACTACTTACGACGATTGCCGTTTGGTGTGTTTTTTCGATGGTTGCTTTAGCTGCGCCAAAAGATATTACGGGTGAAATTACCGTTTCGGGACAAGTTACAGTTAATGGTCAATCGGTTGTTTCTAACTCAACCATTGTTTCCGGCAGTAACATTGTGACGAGCGATAATTCGACAGCTGTTATCAGTTTGGGCAAAACCGGCAGAGTTGAACTCTTAGCCAATTCAAATATTACTTTGAAATTTTCTGATTCAGGTATTACCGGAATTCTTTCCGAAGGTAAAGCCCGGGTTTCTAATTCAGCGGGTGTTGCAACGACCATTACAACTAAAGACGCAGCGGTGATTGCCGATGCCGGACAAGGCAACAGCTTTGCAGTCGAAGTTGAATGTTCACACACTCACGTTGATACGATTAGTGGTTTGGTGACGATGCGAAGCGGCACTAATGACAAACAAGTTGCGGCAGGAACAGATGCTGTTGCAGGTAATCTGTCACAAACTGGTTGCAAGCCTTGTTTACGTCCGGGTCCGGGAGTTCCGGTAGCATCGATCGGCGCTTTGCCGCTTTTTGCAATTTTGCTGGCAGCAGCCGGCGGTATTGGAACGGCGATTCTCGTTGGCTCTTCAACGACGACAACAACAACCGGCGGCGGAACAGTTGTAGTTAGCGCAATTCGCTAAACGACGTTGTTTATGTCAGGAAAATTATTGCGGGTCAAGTTGATTTCAAACCTGACCCGCATAACTTTGTTTTAGTTTGTGAATTATTTAACAAAAGATATTTTATTAGAAAGGTTTAATTAGTTTTATATGCATATTGCAGTTATTGGAACAGGTTATGTTGGATTAGTAACCGGGGCTTGCTTTGCTGAATTCGGCGTGGAAGTTACCTGTGTTGACGTTGACGAAAAGAAGATCGAAGGCTTGAAAAACAATATCATGCCGATTTACGAACCAGGCTTGGATACGATCGTTGAAAAAAACTTCAAAGCCGGCAGACTTCATTTTACGACTGATATTAAATCGGCGGTCGAACAGGCGTTGGTTGTTTTTCTGGCGGTGGGAACTCCGCCGAAGGAAGACGGTTCGCCTGATATGAGCTATTATCAGCAAGCCGCGAAGGATATTGCTGAGGCAATGAACGGTTATAAAGTACTTGTGACCAAATCAACAGTTCCCGTCGGAACCGGCAAATGGTTGCGTGAATTTGTTGCCGAAAATCAGATCACAAAAACCAATTTCGGTGTTGCTTCAAACCCCGAATTTCTTCGTGAAGGCGCGGCGATCGATGATTTTATGCGTCCCGACCGAGTCGTCGTCGGAAGTAATGAAGAAGACGCGATCGCGATCATGAAAGACCTTTATCGACCGCTTTATCTGATCGAAACACCGATTGTTATTACGTCGCTCGAAGCGGCAGAGCTTATCAAATACGCGGCAAACGCTTTCTTAGCGACAAAGATCACGTTCATCAACGAAATTGCCAATCTGTGCGACGCAATCGGCTGCGACGTCCACGATGTGGCACGCGGAATGGGAATGGATAATCGCATCGGACGCAAATTTCTGCATCCGGGACCGGGTTACGGAGGCTCTTGCTTTCCGAAAGATACGCGGGCTTTTACCAAGGTCGGCGACAAATACGGCGTTGAAACGTCGGTTGTCGATGCAGTCATCGCGGCGAATGAATATCAGCGGCAGGCAATGATTCCCAAGATCGAAAAGCTTGTCGGCGACTTGAAGGGCAAGAAAATCGGCGTTCTCGGGCTTTCATTCAAACCCGAAACAGACGATATGCGCGAATCACCGGCGACTGATATTATCAGGGAAATGCAGCAACGCGGCGCGACCGTTCGTGCTTATGATCCGGTCGCGATGGATGAAGCGAAACATTCGCTTCCCGATATCGAGTATGCATCGGACGAATACGATGCAATTAAAGGTGCCGATGCGCTCGTGATCGTGACCGAATGGAATCAGTTCCGCGCGCTCGATATGCAAAAAGTAAAGAGTTTGCTGAAGACTCCGAAAATCGTTGACCTCAGAAATGTTTACGAACCGAAACATATGCGCGAACTCGGCTTTGAATATGTCGGCGTCGGCAGGTAAAATCGTGTAATGAAGGGCAAGGGATGAGGGATGAATTTAAGAATTAATCTTTTTCATCCCTTATCTTTTATCGCTCATCACTAAAAATTTATGGCAATCACAACAAAATGCTTAGTTACCGGCGGCGCTGGATTTATCGGTTCCAATCTGGCGGACAAATTGATCAAACAAGGCGCAAAGGTTTCGATTCTGGACAATCTTTCGACCGGGTTTCGAGAAAACTTAGAAGAAATTAATGGCGATTTCGATTTTGTCGAAGGCGATCTGAACGATGATAGAGCCTTGAAAAAAGCTTTGCAGGATGTTGAGATCATTTTTCATCAAGCGGCGTTACCGTCAGTTCCCCGCTCGGTCGAAAAGCCCGACGAAACACACGAGGCGTGTGTCAACGGCACGTTCAATCTTCTTCTCAAAGCCAAAGATTCCGGCGCCAAACGCGTGATCTATGCCGCATCGAGCAGCGCCTACGGCGACACGCTCGTTTTGCCAAAGATCGAAACAATGCGTCCCGAACCGCTTTCGCCGTATGCTGGCGCGAAATTGATGGGTGAATATTATTGTCAGGTTTTCAGCCGCGTTTACGGTTTAGAGGCGATCGCGCTCCGTTATTTTAACGTCTTCGGACCGCGCCAGAATCCTTCATCGCATTATTCAGGCGTGATTTCGCGTTTTGTCGATGCGCTGATGGGCGATAAAACACCGATTATTTATGGTGACGGCGAAACCTCGCGCGATTTTACATATATCGCGAACGTCGTTGACGCAAATATCAAAGCAGCGCAAACTTCGAAAGGCATCGGCGAAGTAATGAACTGCGCGAACGGCGAACGCATTACCTTAAACGAACTCCTCGAAGTCTTAAAAAACATCACCGGCAAACAAGCGGTGACCGCGACCTACGAACCCGAACGCGCCGGCGACGTCAAACATTCGCAAGCCGATAATTCCCGCGCCATCGAATGCTTCGGCTACGAAAAGCTCGTCGGATTAGAAGACGGATTAATAAAAACTATTGATTGGTGGAAAAAAAGCCGCTTCGCAATCTAATGATTTGAGGAGCGGACCGCAAAGTTAATAAATTTTGCGATTTCCCAGATCAACGTTGACCGTCGAGCAAAATTAATCAAGCCTTACCGATCCTTAAAACACAAAAATAAATCATCGGCTAAAAGATCAGGCGATGTCCGAAGCAATTCGGGCATCGCCTTTTTGTCGGCTGTTAAATTGCACGTGATGTTGATCGCAAATGTAATTGTAACCGATCTAAAACTTTTCAATCAAACCGGAATTAACTGAAACGACAGCGGCGCGGCTTTCCGTCGGTCAAACTCATCTTTGCCCAAGCCCTTATTCATAATTATTTCAATTTCAACAAATTTCAGTAAATTTTTAGGTTTCGGCAGCTAATGCCGATAGGTAAATATAACTTTGAACATCAAAGTTATATTGCCCCATTACTCATCTTTGCAACAGGAAAATATTTGTGAATAGCAGTTTCAACAATTTATCCAAACCAATTGCGGTCATCATCGGTTTAATAATCTCGACTCTCGGATTGGTCGTCATAATCGGCTGGATAATCCAAAGCGTTTCGATCGTTAAGGTGCTCCCGACACTCGCGCCGATGCAATTCAATACCGCGCTGATGTTCATTCTTTGCGGGACGAGTCTGTTGGCAATAATGTTTGACCGTGGTCGGATCGGCGCTGTGCTTGGCATAATCGTCTTAATTTTTAACTTATTAACACTTAGTCAGTATATTTTACACATCGATTTCGGCATCGATCAATTATTTATCGAGCCATTCACAACGGTTCAGACCTCGCATCCGGGGCGGATGTCTCCGGCTTCGGCTATTTGTTTCATATTAACCGGCATCGGGTTGATAGTTTCTGCCGGAAAACACCGTTTTATCAATTGTTTGAGCGTTTTTGGTTCGATTTTGGGCGCGATCGGGTTGACCGTGATTTTGGGTTATCTGGTAAACCTGCCGACCTCATATTGGTGGGGACAGGCAACGCAGATGGCGGCACATACGGCTTTTTCGTTTTTATTATTGGGAATCGGCTTTTTTTTCGTTTGGAAATATTTTTCCGTGATGCCGGCATTTCGTTGTTTTGCCCTTTCCGTGGGAACCGCTTCTCTTTTGATGACGATCGGACTGTGGCAAGCGATCGGCGCGCAACGGATCGTTGATCAAAAACTGACGCTGGATTTCGCGACCACAAACATTAAAGAAGACTTAAAAGAAAGATTTAATCAGCAAACCAAGGCTCTCGAACGAATGGCGATTCGCTGGGATATTGGTGGCGGAACACCGCGCTCGATGTGGGAATCTGATGCCCGACATTATGTTGAGGACTTTAAAAGTTTTCAAACGATGATCCGGTTGGATACAATGCTGCGTCCGCAATGGATGATTCCTGACAATGCGCTGAATGAAAAAACCAAAATTGAAACGACCGATTTTCTGCTTGTGACGGCGCAAACCGTCCGCGCTGAACAAAAAGTCAAAATCAGCCGGGTGGTTAGTTTACCGGACGGAGAAAAATGTCTTTTTATCTTCACGCCGGTGATGCGTGGAAATGACTTCGATGGAGAATTTATCGCGGTTATCAACCTGACGACCTTTATCAACACATCGATTTCAGAGATCAATTCCAAGAATTATTTGATCAGCTTATACGATGGCGAAGAACTGCTTTACACAAGTTCCGAACTTCGCGGCACTCTCGATAATCGACTTACCAAAGAGACGGAATTTAATCTGGACGACATTCATTGGCGGATAGTCGTTTCTCCGCAAACGATGTCCGCGAATCTGGCAGAAAACATTCTGCCGACCGTTTTTTTAATCGTCGGACTTTTTATTTCATTGTTGTTGACCTGGGTAACGTATATCACATTGCTTTCGCGCCGTCAGACCTTGGACGGAATCGAACTCAACGTCGAATTATCAAATACCGTCTCTGCCCACCAACGCACCGAACAATCGCTGCGCGAAGTTGCCAGTCTCAAAAATGCGCTCTTTGACAGTGCCAATTATTCGATCATCTCAACCGACCCGCAAGGGCTGATCCTGACATTTAACCGCGCCGCTGCCGATATGCTCGGGTATGAACCGGAAGAAGTCATCGGCAAAGTGACACCGGCAATCCTGCACGACATTGCCGAAGTAGTTTGCCGCGCCGCAGAATTGAGCAAAGAACTAGAACACAATGTCGAACCCGGATTTGATGCATTTGTCGCGAAGGCGCGTTTGTTAGATGCTCACGATGAAAACGAGTGGACTTATATCCGCAAAGACGGCACACGGCTTCCCGTCCTTCTCTCCGTCACGGCGGTGCGCGACGAGATCGGCACGATCACCGGTTATTTGGGCATCGCGCAGGACATCTCGGAAAGCAAACACGCCGAGGAAATGCTCGAAGCCAATGAAAAACTTCTCCGGCAATTTATCGTTCACACTCCCGCCGCGATCGCGATGCTCGATACCGATCTATGTTATTTGCAGGTCAGTGAACAATGGGTGAAAGATTACAATCTCATCGGACAGAATATTATCGGCAAATCACACTACGAGATTTTCCCCGACATTCCGGAGCATTGGAAAGAAATTCACCGCCGCGTCCTGACCGGTGCTATCGAACGCTGCGACGAAGATCCTTTCCCGCGTGCCGACGGTTCGACCGAATGGCTGCAATGGGAAGCGCGTCCGTGGCATAAATCGGGCGGCGAGATCGGCGGTGTGATTTTCTTTACACAAGTCATCACGGCGCGGAAACGGGCTGAAGAAGAACTGCGTAAATCCGAAGCGCGGCTTGCCGGAATTCTTGATGTCGCGGTCGATGCAATTATTTCGGTCGATCGTCATAAACGAATCACGATCTTTAACAAAGGTGCGGAGCGAATATTCGGTTACAAACAATCTGAGGCGATCGGTCAGTCGTTGGATATGCTGCTGCCCGAATTTATGAGCGTCGATCATTCTGAAGAAATTGCACAGTTTGCCGCTTCGGCGGATGCCAACCGGCAAATGGGTTCGAGCCGTGAGGTTTTCGGAAGAAGAAAAGACGGAACCGAGTTTCCGGCAGAAATCTCGATCTCAAAACTGATGCAGGGCAGCGAATTGATCTTCACGTCAGTCGTGCGCGATATTACCGAGCGCAAACAAAGCGATAAAGAAATATTAAATCACCAAATGCAGCTCAGCGAAGCTCAACGCCTCGCCCAACTCGGAAGCTGGGACTGGGATTTAATTGAGAACAAACTTTACTGGTCGGATGAAATATATCGAATCTTCGGATTTGAGCCGCAAGCCTTCAGCGCAACTTATGAAGTCTTTCTTGAGATCGTCCATCCTGACCACAAAAAATTTATCACAAAAACTTTGGCGCGCGCCATGAGTAATAACGAATTTCCGGAATATGATACGCGCATCATTCAACCGAACGGAATGGTCCGGGATATTCACTCGAACGGAGCCGTAACGGTTGATGAAAACGGCAAAGCGATCAGAATGACGGGAACCGTGCAGGATGTCACCGAGCGGAAACAGTTGGAACGAGAACTAAAAAATGCCTGCGATGCCGCCCTCGAAGGCGCCCGCGTCAAATCGGAATTTCTCGCCAATATGAGCCACGAGATCCGCACGCCGATGAACGGCATTCTCGGATTAACGGAATTGATGTTGGATACAAAGCTCGACGCGGGACAAGCCCGATATATCAAAAGCATTGAATCCTGCTCTGAATCTTTACTGACCATCCTGAACGATATTCTCGACATCTCGAAGGTCGAAGCCGGAATGCTCAATTTTGAAACCATCGAT
>JBBQOA010000227.1:0-7050 GCA_038330465.1 Pyrinomonadales bacterium | reverse complement strand
CCGTTGCCGCATTTATCGCAGTTAAATTTGAACTGAAACCCTTTATCGGTCGATAAATCCTGAAAATTATTGACAAATTGAATCATTGACATCGAAATAAAATCTCCTTGAAAATCGCTTTTTATTTTAACAATAGATTCTTAAAAGAAAAACAGGAAAATGCTTCCGCGAAAAAAAATATTATTTACCGGCGGCGGTTTTCGCTTTGTTCCAAAGCGCGTCCATTTCTTCTAAATTTGAATCTTCCAAAGTTTTATTATTTTCTTTCAAAGATTGCTCGATAAATTTGAATCTTTGGCGAAACTTGCGGTTTGTCTTTTTCAGAGCGGTTTCGGCGTCAAAGTCCAATTTCCGCGCCAAATTGACGACGACAAAAAGCAGATCGCCGATTTCTTCCTCGATATTTTCGCCACCCGCTTCGATCGCTTCTTTCAATTCGTCGGTTTCCTCGGTTAATTTATCAAAGATCTGTTCGATATTTTTCCAATCGAATTTTAGTTTGGCGGCTTTTTTCGTCAATTTCTGACCTTCGAGAAGCGCCGGAAAAGAATTTGGTACATCGTCAAGAATCGAATCTTTCGCCTTTTCGATCGTGCCCGAAGCGGCGCGTTGATCTTTTTTAAGTTCGTCCCAATTGTTTAAAACGTCCTGCGCGGTTGCTAATTCTTTTTTGCCGAAAACGTGCGGATGCCGCAAGATCAATTTTTCCGTGACGCCCGCGACGACTTCATCGATCGTAAAATCGCCTTTTTCCGCGCCGATCGTCGAATGAAAAACGACCTGCAAAAGAACGTCGCCGAGTTCTTCTTTTAAGTTGTGAGTTTCGCCCGTCGCGCTCGCTTCCTGAATCGCGTCGAAGGTTTCGTAGCATTCTTCCAAAAGATATTGGGCGAGCGACGAGTAAGTTTGTTCGGCGTCCCACGGACAGCCGCCCGGCGCCCGCAGCCGCGCCATGACATTGATGAGCTCGTCAAATTTTTCCGACATAAAAGTTTAAGTATTGTAAATATTTTGAAAATTAGTTTGTAAATTCGCTTCGGGCAAAATCTGTTTAAGATGATGTTTCAGATGCTCGGCGTAATCCTTCATAATGAATTCGAGCGTAAAAGTTCCCGCAGCTTCGATCGTGATTTCGTGTTCTAAAACTTCCGTCGCGACGTTTTCGATAAGATGCGCGAGATGCAGATTATAGCTGAGCCACAAACTTATCAGATCATTCCAATTCGCCGCGTTGTATTTTTGCGAATCGACCCAAATGTTCTGCGCGTAGCCGACAAAATCAACGTGCGAACCGGCAATTGTTCGCACAAATTTTTGTTGATTGTTACACGCCGAATCGATCAGATGACCGAGAATTTCTTTTTTCGACCATTTTTGCGGCAAAGGTTTGAGCGAAGCCGATTCATCTTCGATCAAGTGCAACAAAGGCAAAACGTCCGTCAAAGTTTTTCGTAAAATTTCCGCCGTTACGCGCATTAGGTTCGATTTTGAACTTTCTTTCGCCAAAATGCTACTATCGAAATATAAAATTTTTTAAACTATTTGGAAAAAAACAATGACTGAAAGAGAAGAAGAACAACCTGAAATCAAAGTTACCGACCGCCGAAAGTTCAATCTTGACGGAAGCGTCCGCGAAGGTGTCGAAATCGAAGCGCCGAAGCCGAAAGTCTCGATGCCGCTTTCGGCGCTGACGGCTGAAATGCCGGAAACCTTTGAAGCGGCGCCGATCGCGGAAGATATTCACACGACGCCGCCGACCGAAGAAATTTTGGGCGACGAGGAAGAATTTCCGGGCGCGGAAGATCCGGCAAGCTTTGTCAATTTTCTTTCGACGCTTGCGACGAACGCCGCCGCGAGTCTCGGCGCGATGCCGCATCCGGTGACCGGACAGCGAAGTTTGGATTTGGAAACAGGCAAATACTGGCTCGACGTTCTCGGAATGCTTTCGGAAAAAACAAAAGGCAATCTGCATCCGCAGGAAGCGCGTCTGCTCGAAAGTCTGCTCGGCGATCTGCGAATGCAGTATGTTCAGCTCGTCCGCGCGACCGAAGAACGCCTCAAAGCGCAAGCCGCGCAAAAATTTTCGGCGAGCGATATTTTAGGGAAGAAATAATGACTGAACCAAGCAGGCTAAAACAAAATCTGAGGAAATTGGGACATTTGATCAGCGGATTGGTGATTATTCTCAAAGGTTATTCCAAATTCGAAGATCATCACCCGGAGATCGGCATCGTTTTAATTTTGCTTGGAATTTTGTTTGTTTCCTTTGCGATTTTTCACGAGAAAATTTCGTGGATCAAAAAGCACGAACCGTGGCTTTTGTGGCTTGAAGGTTTGGCGCTGGCGCTGGTTTCTTATTCGTATTTCTCGGCGGGAAAAGTAGCGATCCCCTTAATTTATGCGTTTTCTTCGGCACTCTATTTCATTGTCGGCGGATATTTCTATAATTACCGCGAGGCTCATTAAATGAAATTAACATTTCTAGGAACGGGAACTTCGACCGGCGTTCCGTCGATCGGTTGTGAGTGCGAAACCTGTCTTTCGACCGATTCGCGGGATAAAAGATTGCGCGTTTCGATTCTCATCGAACACGCCGGAAAAAAGATTCTCGTCGATACTTCGATCGATTTTCGTCAACAAGCCTTGCGCGCCGGAATAAATTTTCTTGATGCGGTCTTTATTACGCATTGCCACGTTGACCACGTTTTCGGGCTCGACGACATTCGCCCGCTTAATTTCCGTTACGGCGCGATGGGCGTTTACGCCAACGAGATCGCGTGGAAAGATTTAAAACGCATTTTTCAATACATCTTTCAGCCGACACATTTCGGCGGCGGACTTCCGCAATTAATTCCGCACACGGTTACGCATAATTCGCCGTTCTGCATCGGCAAAGATCTGCTCGTGACGCCGCTCGAAGTCATTCACGGACGGCTTCCTGTCGTCGCTTACCGTTTCAATGATTTTGCTTACGCAACTGATTTAAAAGTGATTCCGCCCGATTCGCTCGAAGGTTTGCGCGATCTCGACGTTTTGGTTTTAGATTGCGTCCGTTTAAAGCCGCATTCGACGCATCTTTGTCTGGAAGAAGCGCTTGCTTATATCGAAGACTTAAAACCCAAAAAAGCATTTCTGACTCACTTAAATCACGACATCATGCACGAACGCGACTCGCGCCTTTTGCCCGACAATGTGCAGTTTGGCTATGATGAATTGGTTGTTGAGGATTAGAGCTATGAAAATTCTTGCTTTAACTTTCTCAATGCTGGTTTTTGTTTTCGCAAGTTGTAAAACTGATTCAGCTTCTGAAGTTTTCTTTGATGCAGACGGCGCATTAACGACAAAAAATATAACTCAAAATAGAGATATGACGCAATATAAGCAAGGCGGGCATTTCTATTGTCGCACAAGATCTACTAGGATTTTTGGGAATGAAAAAGACAAATTGGAAGGCGAGAAAAAAGTTCGTGATTTTATCTGGGAGCATTTGATTGAAAAAAAGCGTGGATATATTAGGCTTTCTTGCCCCGGAACTGATACGTCAAATACAACTCATTATTTCATCGAATCTAATGAAAACGGCGAACGGAATGTTGCAAGAAGAAATATTTTTCAAGCCTCTGATAACAAAATTACGCGGAACGAGAGTTTTCTCAATTCGTTTGAGCGTGTTGAGAATAAGGAAACCGGGGATTGGTTTTTAGTTTCTAAATCAGCAAATGGAGAGATAATCGAAAGATTACCAATTTATTAATTTATGAATCTAAAATTCCGCCAAGCGACACGCGCAGATTTGCCCGACATTGTCCGAATGCTCGCGGACGATTTTCTCGGCGCGATGCGTGAACGATACGAAGATCCGCTGCCAGAAAGTTATCTGAAGGCGTTTGCGGAAGTTGAAGCGGATAAAAATAATGAGTTGATCGTTGCTGTAATGTCAGTACCGTCTGCGGTAGCGGACGGTTTAGCTCAAATGGATTCAGAAGCCGAAGTTAAACCATTCGCTACCGCAAATGGTTCTGACCTGACGGAAAAAATCGTCGGTGCATTGCAGCTCACGTTGACGCCGTCGATCAGCTTTCAGGGCGGACGACGCGCGACGGTCGAATCGGTCAGAGTTGACGCAAAATATCGCGGACGCGGGATCGGTAAAGAATTAATGCTTTTTGCGATCGAACGCGCCAAGGCGGAAAATTGCGTTTCGATCCAGTTAACAACTAACAGCGACCGCTCGGACGCACATCGTTTTTACGAGAATCTGGGTTTTAAGGGAACGCATTTGGGAATGAAACTGAGTTTGAAATAAAGTTTTGTGGGTTGACTAAAAATTGCGTTTGAAAAATGAAAGCTGCAAAAAAGGGTTTTCGGGCTATGCCCACTGATGTGCGGAAAGGCTCTGCCTTTCCGAAAAGTTTTTCTTGAATTTGGAGAGGCTGCGCCTCGAAAAGCCGCGAAATTCAGGCGGACGAAAAAGCTCAGCCTTTTCGCCCATCGGGCGGCAAAGCCGCGATTATCGCGAAGTTTTTTATAAAGAAAAAAGCGAAACCTGGAACAATTTATGAAAATTTTTCACGGAACAGATAATGCCAATATTTTGCGCGGAACGGTTCTGACGCTCGGTGTTTTCGACGGTTTGCATCTCGGGCATCAGCGCATTATGCAAACGGTCGTCGAAAGCGCGAAGATCAACCGCGCTGTCCCGACCGTGATCACCTTCGATCCGCATCCGCGCGCCGTTCTGCATCCCGAAAACTCGCCGCCGCTGCTGCAGACTTTGGATCAAAGATTGGCGAATTTTGAGGTTTTGGGCATTAAACAAACGATCGTCATTCGTTTTGACAAGGAATTTGCGGGAATCGACGCCGAAACATTTCTGCGCGACATCGTTCACGAGCGCTTGCAGGCGCGCGAGGTCTTTTTGGGCAAAGGTTTCTTTTTCGGCAAAAATCGCGGCGGAAATATCGAATTGCTCAAGCGAATGAGTATCGAACTCGGATTTTTTGCCGACGAAGTCGCCGAAGTTCGTCTGCGCGGTCACCGCATTTCGTCGTCGAAAATTCGCCAGCTTTTAGCCGAAGGCAAGGTCAATCTCGCGCGCCGGATGCTTGGTCGTCCGTACGGCGTCGAAGGGCAGATCATTCACGGATTGCAGCGCGGACGGACGATCGGTTTTCCGACTGCCAACCTGCATCCGCACAATCGCGTCATTCCGAAATACGGCGTTTACGCGACCGCGACGCTGATCGACAATAAATGGCGGCGCAGCATCACGAACGTCGGAATTCGCCCGACCTTTGAAGACGACCAAAATCCTTCGATCGAATCCTACGTGTTCGATTTCGACGGCGATCTCTACGGCGATGTGCTGCGCGTCCGATTCTTGCACCGCATCCGCGACGAACGGAAATTTGCCGGCATCGACGAACTCCGCGCCCAGATCGAACGCGACACGCGCCGCGCCCTGAACTATTTCGCGCAAAGCGGCGTAAAAAATATGCTAGATTTAATATAAGGTGATTTTTATGAATGTCAATATTTCAGAAAAAGTTGAAAGCAAACTTAAGGACTTAGCGCTGCGAAACGGCAAAACCGTCGAAGATTTTGCGGGTGATTTGCTTGAAGAAAAACTAGAAGAGACCATTCAAAAACAGCCGCGAAAAAAGAAACTTTCGGATTTAGCGGGAATCTTTTACGGCGGCGATGGTAAAACATCGGAAAATGCGAAAGAGATCTTAATGTCGGAAATTGACAAAAAAAGCGGTTTCGGAAAATAACGATGGCATTTTTACTCGATTCGGGTTTCCTTTACGCCCAACTAAACGGCAAAGACGACCATCATGCCGAAGTTTCTGCCGTCGCTAAAGTAGCTGAAAGAGAACCGATTATTTTGCCGATTCCTGCCATCACCGAAGTTACATATTTGCTGCAACGTGATTTGGGTGTCGAAGCAGTTGCGACATTTCTGGAAAACTTACCCGAAACGGATTTTATTCTCGAAACGCCAACCGCCGAAGATTACCAACGCGCCGCCCAAATTCTACGTAAATACAACGACGCGAATATTGATTTCGTGGACGCTTGCATTGTCGCTATCGCCGAAAGATTGAACGTAAAGAAAATTTTGACCGTTGATCGTCGGCATTTCGGGATTTTCAAACCATTGCATTGCAAAGCATTTGAGATTTTACCGTAATTGTTACTTTTATGTTTAGACGTTTATCTCATTCGAGACACATCACTGATTATGATTATTTTTTCTTCTACGAATTCGAGATTCCCGAAGAATTTTGTGAATTTTCTTTTGAAGAAATAATTACAAACTTCGTTAAAACTTATTACTTTACGGATGAATTTCACGAATACAAAAAAGAAAGCAAAAGTGAATATGTTGCTCACGATGCATTTTTGATAAATAAAATAACGATTGATGATTTCAGAAAAATAAAAGGGAAAGATGTAGAAAAAGTAGTTTTATCGGAAATAAAAAGGAAGCTTGGGAAGCCTCGGATCTAAAAGCTAAAGAACTATTTGTAAGTAATTTTTCAAAATCGAAACTCCTGTTTGATTACTTTAAAATTGATGATGACGAAGTATTCTATCTTGATAAAGATTGGTTTACTGATACCGACAGACTAATTGAAATTCATTATATTTACGATTATCTCTTAACTTTTATCTCAATAAACCAAGCTAAGACAAGATTATTGCAATTTGATTATGGTTCTGATTAATTTGAATTAAAACCGATGCGGAATTTTTTGCAAACCGATTCGTTTTTTGGGATTCTAAGAGTGGTTATGCAAAAGGATTGGCTGATGGAAGAAAATAAAAGTTTGGCATTAACGGAAAAAACGATCGAACCCGTGCTTGAAAACGGCAACGGCAATCACGCATTGCTGCCGACGAAAAATCTGCCGATCTCGAAGCAGATTTCCAACGAGCAATTGATCGCCGAAGAACGGTTTTTGATCGAAAAGGAAACCGAGGTCGAGAAAAACTACGCGGGTTTTCGCGGTTATCTGCGGCTTTTCAGCGTTTCAAAAGTGATCG
>JBBQOA010000226.1:0-7076 GCA_038330465.1 Pyrinomonadales bacterium | reverse complement strand
TTGCCGTAATAAACCAGATCAACTCCGTCATAAACGTTTTTATAGCGGACTTTTGAATAAAGCGGAACATCGGTTCGCCATTGTTTTGAATCATTACCTGTAAAATAATTGGTTTTACCCGAAAGTTCGGCTTCGCCAGAAACCTTTGCCTGATTGTTTGCGCCTGACAATTTCATTTGCAAAACATCAAAATTTTCCGCGCCGGATTTGGTTTCTTCATCTTTTGCATCTGTCTTTTGATTGTTTAATTTAAAGGTTGCTCCCGAATCGGTCAGCCATAGATTATAGCCTTGACCGCGCGCTGAAAATTTAACCTCAGCCGCGTGTTGTCCTTGATTGATTTCAAAGGCAATCGGCAATTTGCCGTAAGATTCATCATTATTCATTGGCGCGTTTGGCAATGGCGGTGCCGACGAAACTTCCCAAAAGTTTGATGGTTGGCTTGTTTTCTGCAAAATGAGCCAACCGAATATCAATAAAATCATTAAAACTGAAATTTTCGTCACGCCCGAAATTTTGTAAATTCGTTGAGCAAATATATTTTTCATCTCTAGTTTTTCTCCCTATTTCCGATAATTGAATCGCAATCTGATTCGTCCGTCTTCGATTTTTTACCGCTGATTATTATTCCCAACCGCCCGATCTAAATTCGTCCTGCCGACAAATGAGTTGCGATAACTAAAATCGAATAAAATATTAGAGCCGTGATGAAAGGCAAAAATTGGAGTGCCCAACTCCATCTGATTTTCAAAGCGGCAATTACAATAACACCGATAAAGCAGCCTAAACTCGCTAAAAACCAAAGATCGATTAAAATCATTACTGCAAGAAAAGTCCCGCCGCCCTGACCGACTGAACCTATCGCATACAAAAAGGGCATAAATTCAACCAACAAAGCAAAAGCAAAGAAGATGAAAAAAACGACAAGAAGCAGCGCATTTACCACGTAAATAACGATCCGAGTCGATGAACTGAGATTGATGAATCGTTCCGTTTTTTCCAAGTTATTCTCCTTCTTCAATCTTCGACATTCGTGAAAAGCACATGGTTGAGTTTGATTTGAGCCGGAGTCTGCTGGCTGTAATCCGGTTGCTTGCAGCAATTAAATATTTCAATTTCACGCTCTTCCTTCTTTCCGTCCTCGTATTTCAGCGTCAGCGTATGGTCATCTAAATGATAAGTGCCCGAAATGGTCGAACCGGAAACATAGTCGCCGTTTCCGCCCGGAATCGAACCGGATGAAGCACCGCTTTTTTGAAATGTTCCGTCGGTCGAAAACGTAAAACTTTGAATTCCCTGATTTGTGTTTATATAGCGTCCATCAAGTTTATGACCGTCGGGAAAACCGTCGCGGCTTTCTGCCGATCCGCCGCATTTAAGCGCCATTCCGAATAAAACGGCTGCTACAATGAGTAAACTGAGTATTGAAGACTGGTTTCTTTTTTTCATTTTTGTTTCTCTCAATAAAATGATTTGCAGAACCTAAAAATAATCAAAGTCAAGAAAATTTAGCGCCATTGACCGGTTCGTTTTTTCATTTTCCGCTATTTATTTTTGCGCTGCGCGAAGCTGGTTTTTCCGCATCGGCGTCGATCAGTTTTAGAAATTCGTCCTGATAATTTAAAATCGCGCCGTTTATTCGGCGTTGCCATTTGATCTTTACTCGAGGCGAAGATTTAATGCCGGAATTTTCGTTCTAATCAGCAATCGTTCAGCAGGAAACTTCTCACCTGTCGCTGCAACGGATTTGTTTTGAATCATCGTTGCCGTCTCAAAACAAAATTGCCGATGTATTTGTATTAGCGGATTGCGGCGGTGAATTCCGCCACGCTTACAAAATAAAACGGATTTTTTTAACAGGATTTTGGGTCTTACTGGCGCGGGACATATTTAGCCGGACCATCTTTGATCCGCTGACCAAGCGCACATTGCCATTTATTGAATGAATCGACAAAGCAATTAAAGACGTCCTTATTCTCATAAACCAACGTTTCAGTTTGGGCAAATTGTTTCCACGTCCACGAAACAGTGATCGGATGAACGATGGTGTTTGTGCCGGCGTCGCCGAGATCTTCCCGGATTCTCCAAAGGCGCGATTTGCCGATCTGAAAATCATTGATTTCAACTGTTTCGGCAATGTCCAGTCTGGTCGAATGTTTTTCGTAAAGGCATTGAATTACTTTTTTGAGAAGTTCCGGCGGCGGCGGCGAGCCGTTTTTGGCGAAAGGCTGTTTGAAGTCGCAATCCAAAATCTCGCGGTCAGCCAAATAATCGTAAGGTCCTTGATCGGTTTTCTTAACGGTCGTTTGATTTTTGGGAGTTTTTTTCGGAATTTCGGTGTCGTCTTTGGTTTCAGGCTGTTCTTGTTTGTCTGAAGCCTTGACCCAAGCCGTCATAACTGTCCAGATTTTCGGCTCGGCGCCTTCATATTCGGGTTCACATTGAACTGAATAGGCATTCGGAATAACCTTCAGGACCGTGCATTCGTGCCAGTATTTTTCCTCTTTCAGAGCCAGCGGCGACGCTTTCACACGGTCGCCTTTTTTGAAAACTTGTGTTGCTTCATCCTGAGCAAATGCCGAAACTGTCGCCGCGAAAAGAATGATTGCAAACAGCGAGCAAAATTTCATTTGGTTTTTCATAGATTTTTCCGATTGGATTTAGTGATTTTTATTAATTTATTTCGATTCGATTTTCGTTTTTATCTACCGGCTTTTTTTAACCAGACTAACGATTCCGATAACGGCAATGATCAGGACAATACCAACGACCAATCCGATTCCGCCGAGTCTTCCCAGCCGCAGCAGAACAAAACCGCCTTTTAACAAAAAAAGCAAACCGACGAGCAATGCGCCGAAGCCGCTCAATATTTTTGTGCCGATTCCTGTTTTTGGAGCGGCAGCAGATTGCGGTAAAGACGTTTGTTGAAATGCCGGCGGTTGAAATCCGGAATTGTTCGGCGGCGAAAAATTATTTGGCGGATTGAAGTTTTGTTGAAACGGCTGAAAGCCGGAGTTGGCAGGCGGAAAATTATTGACCGGCGGCGGATTTGCATTTTGCGCCGAGTAATTTGGCTGAGATTGGTTGGGCGAAAACGGCGGCGGTTTCTCAAATGGTTTGGATTGTTCGAACTGGTTGTTTGGTTGATTGACCGTTTCCACTTCCAAATTCTGACCGCATTGCAAACAGAAACTCATTTGTTCGGCGTTAGTTGCGCCGCATTTTCCGCAAAATTTGCTTTTCATTCTTATTCTTTCGTCAAACTCGATAATAATTTGTTTTCATATAGGTATGCGGATTCGGCGCGACAATTCCGCCATTCTCTAGTAAAATTTCTTTAGGAAAATTTCTTTCATCACGATTCATTAAAATTTTCAGACTATTTTAACTCTCCAAATGTAAGGAAAAACTTACGAATGATTTTGCAGGAAGGCGTCACTCAATTACTCATAGATTGGAGTGCGGGCGATGAGTCGGCTCTCGAAAAACTGACACCGCTCGTTTATGATGAACTGCGCCGCCGCGCCAGCTTTTATTTAAAAAATGAACGAGCCGAACATACGCTTCAGGCAACTGCGCTGGTTCACGAAGCGTATGTCGAAATTCTCGATCTGCACAAGATCAAATGGCAAAGCCGCGCCCATTTTATCAACACGATGGCGCTGTTGATGCGCCGGATTTTAGTTGATCACGCCCGCAAACGTCAATCGGCAAAACGCGACGGCGGAATGGCGGTTTCTTTAAGCAGCGCCGAACGAATTGCCGGTAAAAACGACTTAAATCTGGTTGATCTGGACGAGGTTCTCAAGCGGTTTGCGAAAGATTATCCGCGCCAGCATAATGTCGTTGAACTCAGATTTTTCGGCGGTTTGAATGCGGAAGAAACGGCGAAAGTGATGGAGGAAAGCGGTGTCGAAACTTCTGTCCGAACGGTCGAACGCGACTGGTCGTTTGCGCGAGCGTGGCTGCATCGGGCGATGAACAAATAAAAGAAAAGTTAAATTAATGAAACGCGAACAAAAAATTTCAGAACTGTATGATGCGGTTCTCGAACTAAACACCGGCGAGCGGGCTGTTTTTCTCGAAGCCGAATGCCGCGACGATCAATTTCTGTTCGCCGAATTGAAGGAGCTTCTCGTTGAATTTGAAGATGTGCAATCGAAAGATTTTATGTCCGCCCCGGCATTTGAACTCGAGGCTGAATATTTTGCCGATGAAGATTCCGATATGCGAATCGGACAGACTTTCGGGCATTACAAGATTTTAGAAAAGATCGGCGCGGGCGGAATGGGCACGATCTATCTGGCGGAACGTGCTGACGATGAATTTCAAAAGCGCGCCGCGATTAAAATTATCAAGCGCGGAATGGACACCGACGCAATTTTGCGGCGTTTCCGACAGGAACGGCAAATCTTAGCCGCGCTCGAACATCCGAATATTGCACATCTTTTGGACGGCGGCACAACCGCCGACGGCTTGCCATATCTGGTCATGGAATTTATCGAAGGCGTGCCGATAAATGTCTATTGCGACGAAAATGATCTGGATCTGGGCGAGCGTTTGCAGCTTTTTCGGCGGGTGTGCGCGGCTGTTTCGTTCGCGCATCAAAAACTGGTCGTTCACCGCGATCTGAAACCGTCGAATATTTTAGTAACCAAAGACGGCGCGCCGAAATTACTTGATTTCGGAATTGCCAAACTGCTCAATTCAACGAACGTCAACGAAACACAAACTCAGCACCGTGTTTTGACTCCGGCTTACGCTTCACCAGAACAAATACGCGGCGAGATCGTTTCGACCGCGAGCGACGTTTACAGTTTGGGTTTGATTTTACGCGAAATACTTCAAGTTCAAAGTCCAAAGTCGAAAGTCGAAAGCTCCGCCGAAGACCAAAAGCCGAAGACCAAAAACCTTGCCGGCGATTTACAGGCGATTTTGCAAACCGCTTTGCGCGAAGATACGGCGCGGCGTTACGGTTCGGCGGAAAAATTTTCCGAAGACATCCGGCGGTATCTCGGCGGTTTGCCCATTTCGGCACGAAAAGACACTTTCGGTTACCGCACACGGAAATTTTTAAGGCGCAACCGCATCGGCGTCACCGCCCTGACGATAATTTTTTTATTGCTCATCGGCGGAATTTTCGCGATTTGGCGGCAGGCGCAAATTGCCGAGCGTGAACGCGAAAAGGCAGAGCGCCGCGCCGAAAATCTGCGAAAACTTTCGAGTTCGTTTGCCGTTGAACTGCACGCTGCGATTTTGAATTTGCCGGGAAGTTTACCGGCGCGTCAACTTCTTTTAACCCGCGCCGTCGAACAACTCGATGCGTTGGCGGCGGAATCGGACGGCAACCCGCAGCTTCAGGACGAACTCGCCCAAGGGTATTATAATCTCGGTTTGATGCCGAACATAAATCTCGCGGACGGTGAAAATAATAATCGGAAAGCGATCGCGATTTATCAAAAATTGCTCGTTGACGAGCCGGAAAATATTCAATACCGCAAACAGTTGGCGAAAGGTTACACACTTCAGGCAAATGTTCAAAAAGTGCGCGGCGATACGACTGACGCGTTATTATTCTTGCAAAAATCGGTTGTGATTCTTGAATCGGTTGTTGCTGACGAACCGTTGACTATTGAGCATCGCCGACTTTTAAGAGAAATAAACGGCGACACATCAACGATTTTAATGCTTATGGGGCGCGCGCGGGAATCTCTGGAAATTAGCCGAAAAGCGCAGAGCTTGGGCGAAGAACTTATCAAATCAGGAACGGTCGACGATGATTTTGAGCGGATGACTTACGCACTGCATTTTGACGAATGCAAAAGCCTGACGTATCTTGGCGATTATAAAAATTCGCTCGAACTGCTTCAAACTGATTTACAGATCGTTTCCGAACAATCCGCAATGCATCCAAACGATACTCGGTATCGCTATGAATTATGGGCTTACCGACGCAGTTTGGCATTGACGCTTGAGCGCAGCGGCGAGAAACAAGCCGCGCTCGAAAATCTGCAAACGGCGCTCAAATTGATTGAAGAGCTATGGAAAATGAGCTCTGATGATGTCGGTTACCAGCGCAATACTTCGTTCACTCATTTGGCAATCGGACAATTTTTCGTGCGGCAGAATCAAGCTCAAAAAGCCTTGCCGCATTTTCGGCAATCACTGGAGATGAGCGAGAAATTGATTGCCAAAGATCCTGCAAAAGGCGAAACTTTCGAAGATCTGGCGCGAATTCATTCAGGTTTCGGCAACGCGCTGGTTTTGCTCGGTAAACACGAAGACGGTTTGAAAAATTTGCGCAAATCGCTTGGTTTTTATGAAAAAGCATTGGAACGCGACGCAGAAAATGCCTCGCTTCGCCGCGATTATGCCGAAACATTGGCGCAAATCGCCGATGCCTTGAAGAAAAGTTTAAATCCGAACGAGCGGCGCGAAGCGAAAGATGATTTCGCGCAAAGTTTGCAGATTTGGCAGGATTTGCAAAACAAAGGTATATTGAATTACGCGGATTTAAAAGAGCTATTTATCATCGGCAAAATTTTTTCCGATGACCGGAAAAGGTGAAAACTTTCATTAATTTTTTAACCGAACTCAGAAATGAAAACATATGTATAAAAAATATTTAGTTCTGGCATTGATCGTCCTGACGTTAAATTTGACCGGCGGCAGATTGCTTTTTGCGCAGACGCAAAGCGATCAGGATGCCAAAGAAATTCAAAAGATCAAAACAAAAGTCGCGAAATACGGCACCGGCGAAAAAGCGAAAGTGTGGGTTCAACTGCGCAATCAGACCAAGATCAAAGGCTTCATTAGCGCAATCGACGCGGATTCGTTTACGGTCACCGACAAAAAAACTGGCACGACGACCGCGATTGACTACGCGCAGGTCAAAAACGTGAGCCGGAGCCATATTTCGACGACCGGGAAAATTATTTTCGCCGTCGCCGTCGCAGTGCCGGTGACAATATTTATGATATTATTCGGATCGTATAACTGTAATGAACACGCATGTTAATTACGGAGGCGCGTTCGTTATAATTGTACCGGAATGAAACGGCGCGTTCAAAATGATT
>JBBQOA010000225.1:0-7086 GCA_038330465.1 Pyrinomonadales bacterium | reverse complement strand
ATCGCCGCTCGGCGGCTTTGCTTCTTTGGTGACGATCGAAAGAACTTCGGTTTTGAGCGCCTTTTTCGCGTCGTTTTCGAGTTTGGTAATTGCCGGATTAAAGGACGCGTCGGGTAATTTTGCATCGAAGATCTTTTGTTTTCTTGCTTGTAAAATACGAGAATTTAACAGAAAAACGCGCGGCGTTTGCGCAAAAATAATTTGCCCGCAAATAGTCGGCAAGATAATTCCGGCAAATATATTTACAATTATTTTATGTTTTCTTTTCATTTTCGACCTCTGCCGATAATACGAACATCACCAACAAAAAACGGAATGGATCATTTGATCGAGCGTCGAAAACTGAAGGCAGAATTATCTCGTTCCGCAATCGTTTTTTTAACGCCAAGGCGCCAAGACTGCCAAGGCACCAAGTTTTTTGATCAGAAATTCTTTTGGTTGAATTTTTGAAAACCGTTCAAATTTCACGCGGATTTGGCTAAGCTTTCAACTTTTCGCCGAATTTATCTTTGCTGTCTTGGCGCCTTGGCGTTAAAAAAACGATTGAATTTCCCAACACATTATTTCTCAAGAAAATCTTCCCGAATCGGCGAAAAAATATCAATTAAGATCACTTCTTCATCAAGCATCGTCGCGCCGTGGCGATTGTCGGGCGGAAAATGCAAAACGTCGCCCGCCGAAACGATCCGCTCTTCGCCGCTGATCAAAAATTTGACCGTGCCCTGCACGACGAGCGTTATTTGTTCGTGCGGATGGCTGTGTTCGGACGTTACGACAAACGGGGCGAAACGAAAGCGGCACATCATTACATTTTGCCCGACGACCATTTGCCGTTCGATTCCTTCGGCTGTTTTTTCGACCGGAATCTTGCTCCAATCAGTTACCAATGCGGATTTTTGCGTTTCTTCGGCAATCATAATTTTTGTTTAATTATTCTAATGATATATAAATTTTAATAAGACACGTTTATTTTATTAGTTCTAAACTGATTTCCCAAACCCGGCTTTGACCTTTTTTGAGCTGAAGATCAGTCGCTTCAAAAACGAGATGAAGCGGAATTGCGCCCAACACGCCTTTTCCCAAACGGCTATCGCCGGTCGCGAGCAAAGAAATTTCGTATTTCCAATCGGCATTTGCCGTTGCTTTGAGCGTTCCTTCGCGACCTTCGAAAATGTCGGTTCGCGTATTTCCATTCATTTCAAAGCGCGTCCGGTCGGCGGTCGTCGGCACGGCGAAGCGCCAGTTTTTTATGGTCAAATCTTTGTCGGCGGTCAAAGTTTCGCGGCGGATCAATTTATTTCCGTCGATTCGCCAAACGACTTCGCTGGTCATGCCGGTTTCAAATCGTTCGCCCGATTTACTGCCGATGCGCGCCCATTTTTTCCAAACGACGCGCAAAGATCGTCCGTCTTTGGCGGGTTCGATCAAGTCGGGACCCTCGGATGCGGCGTAAATTTTGCCGTCGGGAAGCGTCAGAAACGGAACAAGCGACGGATAAACTTCTTCGACCGGTGAGGCAGAACCCGCGAGACCGAACGGCGCGGGCAGATAATCGGCGATCGCCGGTTTTGTTCCGGTCGTGATCGGCAGCGCAAATTGCAGCGCGCCTTGCCGGACGAGCCAGACGCCGAATTGGCGGTCGGGCTTTTTCTCAAAAAATTCAAAGCGGGCAACATTTGAAAGGCGCGGCGCGGCGCGAATCTCAGCAATGCGCTCGCGTTCCAGAGCCTTGATGAAATTATCGTTGGCGAGAATGATCTTGCCAAAACTCGTGCCCGCCTGCTGCCATTCGCGCTGCGGATTGATATAGGAATAATTTCCGCGACCGAATTTGAAAACGGTGAACATGTGCGTTTCGTCGCTGTAATCCTTGCGGATCCAGCGCCACGCCAAATTATACAAACTCGCGATATCTTCGAGCGGCGCCGGACGAAATTCCGCGTGCTGCCCGAGAAAAGCGGCGATCTAGAGCGTATCGAGATAGCTCACCAAACCCTGACTTCTGCCCCAGTTGTAGCCGTAGCCTTGGTCGGAAACCAGATCCCACCAGAGTTTCATCTGCTGTTTAAGCGACGGTTTCAGTTTTTCAAGAATGTCCGTGCGTCCCGCGATTTCTGCCGCGTCCCAGCAAAAACGCGCGTATTCGTTCGAATAACGGTCATAGCGTCCGGTCGGCGGGTTGTCGTCGGAATAAAGTGCGCCGTCCGTAAATTGTTTGGCGGCGCGCGTCACGACCGAATCTAAAAAAGCGCGGTCTTTCAAAACGCCCATTTGCCAGCTCATCGCCGCGACGCGTGCCGCGACGCCGAGATAGTTTTCCGGCAGATTGATGACCTCGCGCTTTTTCGCGTCGTAAAACCGCGCCGGATCGAGAAGTTCAAGCCATTGTTTTTTCTCGGCTTCATTCAAACTTTGCCAGACGGCATTTTTTGAAAGATCCGTGCCATAATGGCGCAGCGCGAGCGCCCCGTAAAGCTGCGAAAAAGCCTTGCCGCCGCTGCGTGCTTCGATCAAACCCATTTCGGCGACGGCGCGCGCCGTATCTTTTCCCGCAATCGTTTGATTTCCGCCGATGTCCGCCTGCGCGGCGAGCGCCCGCGCAAAACTGCCCCACGAAAATTCGCCGACGGTGAGCGCTCCGAAAACTCGTTCGGGCGGCGGATTCAAAGTTTTTATGTCGGCAAAATGCGCGGCGATCTCACGCGCCGTAAAATCGCGAATCTCCGTCTTTAAAGCCTCGGTCGAAATTGTCTTTGGCGCTTCAACGGTTTGCGCGGCAATTTGAATTTGAAAAACAACGCCGCACAGAAAAGCGAAAAACAGGGAATGAAAATAGAATTTTTTTTCTGACATAAATTATTTGTCGCGGGACGCAAAATTCACTTTCGAATTTCTTGACGGAATATTTATATAAAACAGAGTTTGCGATCTATTTGCCCGAATAAACAGAAAACTCCGTTTTATATAATATCGTTGATTTCAGCCGACCCTTAAAAGCCGAATTTGATGCCGAGCTGAATGCTTCTGCCCGGACCGGAGACGGTCACGACTCCGAAACTGGCGTTTGTGATATTCGTCTGGATATTGCTGAAATTATTCCGGTTAAAGGCGTTAAAGACATCGCCCTGCAAACGCAGATCACGCTTTTCACCGAACCGGAATCGTTTGCGGACCGAAAAATCCGTGACGGCGAGGACCGGACCCGTGACGATCGCGACGCCGCTGCTTCCCAAACGAGCGCCCGGCGCGACGGCAAAAGCTGCCGGATTGAGCCATTGGCGATTATCTTTGATATAAAGATCGGCGCCTTCGATGACATCCGCCCGCCGCGTACCGCCGATCAATGATGCGCCGGTGATCGTGTAAGGTTTACCGGCTTGCAGACGGGTCAGACCGCTGATCTCATAACCGTCGAGCAAAGCCTTGACAAAACCTTTCGATTTTTTGAAAAACGGAATGGCGTAAGTATAGGTCGCAACAAAAACGTGACGACGGTCAAAAGTTGCCGGACCGTAATTGAATCTTCGATTGTTCAAACCTTCTTCCGCCTGCTCGGTCAAAACATTGGCATCGCTCAAAACTTTTGACCAAGTGTAGCTGAGTGTCGCGAGCAGATCGCCTTTGCGCTTGGCGGCGTAAAGCTGCATCGCGTAATAGTGCGACGTCGCATCGCTGACTCTTTGAAGAATTCCCGTGTAACCTTTATACGGTCGGAGCAGCGCCGTATTGACTCCGGGATTGGCGAGCTGAACGCCGAGCGAGATCGAATTAAGATCTCTTTGGCGCGTCAGATTGCGACCGAGATTGCCGACGCCGTTGGCTTCGACAAAAATTCCCCAGGGCAGTTCACGCTGGACGCCGAGACTGAAATTCATCGTATAAGACGCTTTCATATCCGGACTGATCGTCGTGAGGTTGCCAAACGGCGCGAGTGCCGAAGCCGCGCCGCCTCTGATATTTGAGAGATTTCCGTTTTCAAAACTGGCGGATTCGACAAACGGCGGATTATTTTCGAGGGGAAAGATAATATTGCCTTCGATCCGGTCGTAATACATTCCGAAACCGCCGCGAATGGCTGTTTTTCCGTTTTCAAACGGCGAATAGGAAAATCCGACACGCGGCATAAAATAGTTTTTTGGATCATACAATCCGCGCGGCGCCGATGCCGGCACATCAGCCAAATTCGGATTGTTTTGAAACTGAACGGGAATGGCGCCGCCGGGGCGTACCAAACCGTTATATCTGTTTGAGCCGGGCGTCAGGATAACGACCGTGCCGGTCGAGTTCAGACTGACTGCGCGGGCGGGATCATAAAATGCCGGATCGAAATTGGTGATCGTGTTTTCGCCCGCATAAAAAGGTGTGCCGTATTGCCAGCGGACGCCGAGTTCGAGACTGAGCTTGCGGTTGACCTTCCAGCTGTCGAGCGCAAAGGCTTCGGATTGTTGGAAACGAAAATGCGACGCCGGATCAAGCGCGGCTTCGGTGTAGGTTCTGAAATTACCGAGCAGCGCGTCGGCAAAGGCATTTCCAGTCGAATTCGGATTCTGCGAGGTCGAATAATTGACCTGTCCGGCATATAAGGACCGACCGTTCTGATAAATTTCACTTGAATTAAAGAGACCGCCAAACTTAAATGTGTGATTGCCGGAAACCCACGTCAGCGTATCCATCACCATATAATCGCGCGCCAGAGCGGTCAACGCCCGCGCGACGCCCGAGAAGTTGGCAAAGGTTCCGGTGCCGCCGAATGTCGTGTCGGGAATCGAATTTTCGTATTGTCCACCGTTCGGAAAGATCTGCGGAAAAGTATATCCGTAGGTTTCCCGCGCCCAGTAATCCGTGCTCGGCACGATCCGCTGATCGGTCCACGAAGCGTTAAATTTGACATCGTTGATGAGCGTCGGCGTGACATTCCAGAGATAGCCGATCTGGAGACCGTTGCCCGGACGATTTCGAAATTGCTGAGCGGTCGGGAGCGGCGAATTGATGAATGTTCCGTAGGGTTCGACGACGCCATTGTTGTCGTGAATATAACGACCGTAAATGCTGTGTTTGGGATTGAAGATATAATCGAGCCGGATAAATTCCTGACGAAAATCACTCGCGATCGCCGGTTGAAAGGTCGCGTTTTGTCCGGTCGGCGTGTCGATATAGCTTGATGCCAATCCGATCATCGTCCGGTAAACATTGGCGACCGCCAAGCCGTTCGCGGTGATCCGGGAAAGCGGAATCTTATTGCGTAAACTGAGATCGTTGCCGCCGAAACAAGCGGTGCGGTTAGTCGCCGAACAGGTTCCGGCGACCGTCGGATCACGGATAAAACCGTCATCGGCGGTCCCGACGATGCCGTCTGCGCCGCGTAACCGATATGAAAAATCACCGTTCAATTCGGCAGTTGTCGGCAGCGTTTGGCGGTTCGAAGCCGCGAAACGATGGATCGATTTCCATTCCTGACCGAAAAAGAAATAGAATTTGTCTTTTCCCGAACTGAAGTAGGGAACGCCTTCGCCGAAACGCGGGAACGGAAGCGGACCGCCGAGGCTGTAACCGTAATTATGGTAGCGCAGAAAAGGTTTGGTCGCGGCAAACGCGTCGCGCGCGTCAAACAGATCGTTGCGCAGGAATTCAAAGACCGAGCCGCGATATTTGTTGCCGCCGCGTTTGGTGATGACATTGATCTGGGCGCCTGAATTTCGTCCGTATTCGGCGGAAAAGTTTGAAGTTTGAAGTTTTACTTCCTGAATGAAATCGAGCCCCACATTATTGATCTGGCTGGCGTTGCTACCGGCGTTGTTGTTATTGCCGCCGTCGACCGTCAGATTGTTGGAAACTCCGCGATTGCCGTTGATGTTGATCGTGTTGGTCGCTAAATTCGTGTCGAGCGCATCGTCGGCGGTCGCGACGGCGCCCGGAATGACCGACAGCAATTGATAATAATTGCGTCCGTTGAGCGCGAGATTATCGACCTGCTGACCGTCGATCACTTTGCCGACCTCGCCCGAGGTCGTATTGACCGTTTCGCCGCTCTCCTGAACAACTTCGACGACTTCGGAAATTTGTCCCGTTTCCAAAGCGAAATCAACCGTCAAACGTCCGTCGGCGTTCAGGACATTGCCGGTTTTCACGGATTTCTTAAAATTTTGTACTTCCGCCGATACCGTATAGGTGCCGACCGGCAAATTGGTGACGGTATAAAAACCGTTTTCGTCCGTCGTCGCGGTGCGCGAAATGCCGGTCGTCGGATTAGCAACCGTGACGGTCGAACTTGCGACCGCGGCGCCGTTCGAATCCGTCACCGTGCCGGAAATGCGCCCGACACTCGTCTGCGCCGAAACATTGGAAACGCCGCCGATTGTCATTAAAAGAAGCAAGACGCAAAACAACAGTCTGTGCTTTTGAAAATACTTCAAACCCTTTCTACTAATCATTGAAAACAATCCTCCAAAATTATCGTCCTTTTATTTGTGCCCTGCTTGATCTTTCAAAATCGACCGCCGAATTTTGAGCAAACTTCACCCTTGCAAAGAACCGGTTGTTTTAAAACCGACCGGCTTTGTCGAGTAGTTTTTTGTTTATTTGTTTTTCTGCTAAGCGACCTTTGGAGCGGCAAACGCCGGAGCCGTGACGAGCGCGACGGCGCCGCGCAGACGCGGATATTCGTTCGCCGGCACGATCCGGATCGGTGTCGCCCCAAGGTCTCTGATCAAAGTTCTTTCCTTGATCGCATCGCGCACTTGCGATTCGATCAAATCCCACGCTTCGGTAATTTCGCCGCCGAGATAGATCTGCGCCGGGTCAATCGCATTGATTATCGAAGCGAGTCCGAGTCCTAAATACCGTGCCGTCAGATGCAGCGCCGCGAGCGCTTTGCCGTCGCCGCCGCGCGCGCGTTTGACGAGATCTTCGATCGTAAAATCAGCGGCTTCGAGCGAAAGCGGTTGACGCTGCGACAGATTCTTTCCGAAATAACGCGAGATCGTCGCTAGATTTGAAATATAGGCTTCCCAGCAGCCGTTCGCGCCGCACGAACACGGCAAACCGTCAATTGTCAGCGGCAGATGTCCAAATTCTCCGGCGGTATTA
>JBBQOA010000224.1:0-7127 GCA_038330465.1 Pyrinomonadales bacterium | reverse complement strand
AACTTTTGGCAATTTTGCAGGAAAAACACGAAGACGCGACATTTTTCATCACCAATGCGCCCGCCGTCCGGCTCTCGCCCGTTTTGCCGAACCCGATAAAATTTATTCTCGGGCAGCTTTCCGCGCTCCACGATGCGAATGCGCGGGAATTTACGGCGGAAATGCCGAAGGTTTTTTATTTTCGGCAACCGACCTCGGTTCCGCCGGATTTTTTCGCCGACGGACTGCATCCGTCGGAAAAAGGCTACACGGCTTGGTCAAAAAGTATGATCGAGTTTTTTGAAGAAAAATATGACTGGTAATTTTGGAAATTAAGAATTAAGAATTAAAAATTAAAAAGGCAGAATTTAGTTTTCCTCATAAAATGAAAAATGCCGAAAACAACAAAATCGAACTCGAAAATCTTCTCGGGGCGCATCAGGAATGGCTTTTGATTCGTGCTTCGGGAAAGAGTTTTTCGCTTCAAAACACGGAAATTGAGATCACTTTCGAGCGTCATAAATTGCTTTTCGCGTTTTTGGATGATCGCGGGTTTCAGACGTGGCGAATTACGGATCTCAAAAACAAGAATCAAGAAATACTACTGAATTTATCACGCAATTTTGAAAAGGAACGTGAAAAAATACGGCTTGTTCCGCGTGTTTCGGCAAAAGACCTGAGCGCTTCGGTCGAGCTCGCGCGGCTTGAAAAAGCCAACAGGATCGCAGCAATAATCAAAGAAAGCGAGCCACATGTCAAACTCGTCCGCGTCGAACTAAGCAAAGAAAACGGACGTTTCGCGCAAATTATTTTTGAAAATGCGGCGGGCAAACAAACCGCCGCGTTAGCCGACGTCAGCGAAAATCTAACGCCCGAATTTCTTCTTTCAACCGCAATTTTGCGGCTTGTCAGATTAGCGAACCGCCGGAAAAATCCGATTGACCGGATGTGGATCGTCGGCGAAAAAAAACAAGCGAGAAAATTACAAAAGCTTCACGCGTTGTTAAAAGAAAATTGGAAGGCGCGGATCTTTATCAAAGAGCTTTCCCGCGACGGCGCAACGGCGCAAAGCGAACCGCTGAAAGATCTGCCGAAGCCGGAAATTGCGGATTTGTGGCGCCGCCCGGCAAGCGAGATAAAACTCGCCGAAAATGTCGAGGCGAGCGCGACGGCGCAGAAAATCATTGAATTTTCGCCCGCTGAAATTGACGTGATCTTTTCAAAACACGGCGAAACTCTGCGTTTCAACGGATTGCCGTTTGCGCGTGTGCGGCGCGTTTTCGATCGGGAAAAGGTCTGGTTCGGGATCGACAAAAGCAGTTCGCTTTTGTCAGAAAACAATTTCGACGAATTACCCGAACTGATTGAAAATCTCAAAAATTTTCGCCGCGAAGATTCGCCCAACCGGCGCCACGCGTTTTTTCAGATCGCGCCCGAAGCGTGGCTTGAGGCGATCTTGCGCCGCAATATCAAATTGCTCGACGCGAATCTTTTTCTCGCGCCGCTTTATCATCAATTTCGCGCCGAGCGCGAGCGGATCGATCTGCTCGCGCTGCGCCAAGACGGACGGCTTGTAATTATCGAACTCAAGGTTGCCGCTGACCGCGAAAGCGTTTTTCAAGCCGCCGATTACTGGCGCAAGATCGAACTGCAAAGACGCCGCGGAAATCTGCAAAAAGCGCGTCTGTTCGGCGATTTGGAAATCTCGGACGCGCCGGCGCTCTGTTATCTGGTCGCGCCGACGCTTTCCTTTCACCGTGATTTTAAATTTTTGGCGGGCACGATTTCCGGCGCGGTCGAAATTCACCGTTTTAATCTCGCGGAAAACTGGCGTGCCAATTTGAAGGTTTTGGAGCGGCAGCCGGTTTCCCCGAAAAATCTTGGTTAAAAAGTTCGATTCTGCTAAACTTCAAACAAAGTTCTAAGCAATTCATTCCCAATATTTCAACAATTCGGAGATTACTATGTCAAAAAATGAATTCTTGTGCTGTTTCTTTTCAATTTTCCTGGTCGCGGTTTTCTTCTTTTCGCTGAGTCCGAGACTTTTGGCACAAAAACGGACAGTAAAAATTCCGCAAACCGTTTTTTCAAACACGACACCGATCACGATCAACACGACTTCGGGATTGACCGCGCCGACCAAAGCGACACTTTATCCCTCGACGATCGATGTGGCGGGAATGACCGGAACGACGACGCGGGTTGCCGTCACCTTGGATGGTATGAATTTTAGCGCGTTAAGAGATTTAGATTTGCTTTTGGTTGGTCCGACGGGCGTCAAATACGAGTTTTTATCCGATGCCGGTGTCGCATCGACGGTCGATAAAATTTATACTTTCGCCGATGACGGGGCGACAACTCTGCCGTCTTCCGAAGATCAACCGTCGAATACTTATAAACCGACGGCGGATGCGTCGGTTGATACTTTTCCGGCGCCGGCGCCGACCGGTCCGTACAGTGTGCCGCCGGGCGCAACCTTTGCGGGCATTTTTAATGGCAGCAGTCCGAACGGAACCTGGTCGCTTTACGCGGTTGACGATACTTTGGTCGGTGCCGGAAGCATCGGTTCCGGCTGGTCGCTGACGATTACGACCGACGGCGCGCCGGCGACCTTTACGAATTCCGCTTATATCGGTCTTCCGGATATTGTTCAAACTTCGGCGCCCTACGCTCCGATAATCGATGTTTCGGGCGTTTCGGGCAAGATTTCCAATTTGAAAGTGACGCTCAACGGTTTTTCGCATGCCGCTCCGGCGGATGTTGATATTTTGCTGGTCAGCCCGAACGGAAAAGGCGTTATGCTGATGTCCGATGTCGGTTTCGGAAATACGACCAACGTCAATTTAACTTTTGATGATGCGGCGGCAACGACGGTTCCAAACACGATCGTTTCCGGCTCTTATAAGCCGACTGATATCGAAGGCGAGGGAACAGGCGATACTTTCCCGGCACCGTCGCCGTTTCGTCCGTATCTTCAATTTAATAGTCCATTAAGTAATTTCAACGGTTTCAGCCCGAACGGCGAATGGCGGCTTTATGTGGTTGACGATGCTCAAAATAACGCGGGCTCAATCTCGGGCGGCTGGAGTTTGGATATTACGACCGTGCCGGTCGTCCCGCCAACGCTGCCGAGCTGTTCGGCGCCGAGTTTTTCGCCGACCAATTTCCCGACCGGCATAAATCCGACCAATCTGGCGGTCGCCGATTTCAACAACGATATGAAACCCGATCTCGCCGTCACGAATCAGGTCACGAACGATGTTTCGATCCTGCTCGGCAACGGTGACGGCAGCTTCCAGTCGCAGATGGTCTTTACCGCCGGTTCGGGTCCGTATGCGGTCGTCGCCGGAAAATTCGACGCCGACAATAATTTCGATCTGGCGGTTGCCAATTCCGGCTCGAACAATGTTTCGATCCTGCTCGGCAATGGCAACGGGACATTTTCCGCGCCCGTCAATTTTTTTGTCGGCGCAAATCCGATCTCGATCGCTTCGGGCGATTTTAACAACGATTCGAAAGCCGATCTAGTCGTCGCGAATTTCGGCGGATTTTTCTCGGGCACGGTTTCCGTGCTGCTCGGCACCGGAACGGGCGCGTTTACGACCGGCACGTCCGTCAGAACGCGAACACAGCCGTCTTTTGTCGCGGTCGCCAATTTCAACGGCGATGCGTTTCAGGACATCATCGTCGCGAATTTCGGTTCGGACAGCGTTTCGACATTTTTCGGCAACGGGACGGGCGCTTTTCAGCTTCAGCAGAATATCCCGACGGGCTTTGGTCCGGTCGGAATTGAACTCGTCGATCTCGGTTCGGATGGGATTTTAGATCTTGCCGTCGCCAATTACAATGCCGATACGATCACCTATTGCAGCGGCACGGCGGTGGGCGGATTTGTGTCCTGCGATCGAAATAATCCGGCGGGCGGCAACAATCCGATCTCGATCACGTCAGCCGATTTTGTCGGCAGCGGGACAAAATCGACGGCGATCGCGATGAGCGGTTCCAATTCGATCAACGTTTTGACGAGCATTGTTTCGGTCGGGCAAAGTCCGAACGCGGTCAAATCCGGCGATTTTAACGGGGACGGCAAACCAGATCTCGTTTCGGTCAATTTCGGTTCGAACGATGTTTCCGTTTTGATCAACAGCTGCGCGGCGGCGCGGGGAAATATTTTCGATTACAACGGCGACCGCCGCACCGATTATTCGGTTTTTCGTTCGAGTAATCAGGCTTACTTTATCAATTCGCTGAATCAGACCGGCTTTACCAAACTCTTCGGGCGACCGACCGATATGCTCGTGCCGGCGGATTACGACGGCGACCGCCGCACCGATTACGCGATCTATCGTCCGGCAAACGGTTTGTGGTCGATCCAGAACACAAACTCGCGACCGACATATTTCATCCAGTTCGGATTGCCCGGCGATATTCCTGTACCCGCCGATTATGACGGCGACGGCAAGGCGGACATCGCCGTCTGGCGACCTTCGGACGGTAACTGGTATATTCGCCGCAGTTCGGATAACGCTGTGCAAGTTTCCGCTTTCGGGATGAACGGCGACAAACCCGCGCCGGCAGATTACGACGGCGACGGCAATGACGATCTCGCGATCTTTCGTCCTTCGACCGGTGTTTGGTATATCTGGAGAAGTTCGGACGGCGGGTTTGTCATCAGGCAGTTTGGGATTGCGGAAGACAAAACCGTTTCTGCCGATTACGACGGCGACGGCAAGGCGGACATCGCCGTCTGGCGACCTTCGACCGGCGCGTGGTATGTACTGCGAAGTTCGGACGGCGGTTTTATTGCGTCGGGTTGGGGAATGACCGGCGATATTCCCGTCGTCGGCGATTATGAAGGCGACGGAAAATATGATTTTGCCGTCTGGCGACCGAGCGATAATATTTGGTATGTCAGAAAGAGTTCGGATGGCGGCGCGGCATATTTCCAATGGGGAATTTCGACCGATCTTCCGATTCCCGGAGCATTTGTTAGATAAAACCTGAAAGCCTGCGGGTTTCAAGATCAAAGATGAAAATCCGGTCTTGAAACCCGCGGGCTTTAAGTTTTGGCAAAGCGGTAGCCGATGCCGCGCACCGTTTGCAGAATCTGCGGTTTGGTCGGGTCGTCTTCGAGATATTTTCTTAAACGGACGATGAAATTATCGATCGCCCGCGTGTCGGTGTCTTCGTGCAAATCCCAAACTTCTTCGAGAATCGTTTTGCGGGAAACGGCTTTGCCTTCGTTTTCGATCAGATAACGCAGCAGTTTGGCTTCCATCAGCGTTAGGCGAATAGTTTCGTCGCCGCTTTGCAGTTCGAGATTGTCAAAATCGATCGTTTTGCCGTTGATGCCGAAAATCTGGAGGTTTTCCGAGTGCATTTTGGTCGATTCCTTTTCCTTGGCAAACCATTTGCGGCGGCGCAGCAGTCCGTTGATGCGCGCCAAAAAAATATTCAGATCAAACGGTTTCGGCAAATAATCGTCGGCGCCGGCTTCAAATCCGCTTAAAACATCTTCGGGTTTGCCGAGCGCGGTGAGCATCAAAATAGGCGTGAAATTTTCGGCTTCGCGCAAGCTGCGGGCAACTTCAAAGCCGTTCATTTTCGGCATCATGACATCTAAAACAATCGCGTCAAAAGTCTGATTTTCGAGTATTTGCAAAGCCTTTTCGCCGTCGTAGGCGGTTTCGACAGCAAACCCGTCGGCTTCGAGATTGAAACGCAAACCGTTCGCCAGATGCTCTTCGTCTTCGACAATTAAAATCTTCATAGTCGTCAATAAATTTATGATATTTTCGGCAATTGGACGATAAATGTGCTGCCTTTGCCCTCGCCGTTGCTGACCGCCGAAATTTTTCCGCCGTGATTTTCGATAATCGCCTTAACAATAAAAAGCCCCAAACCGGTGCCTTTTTTTTCCTGCGTCGAAAGATTTGAGACGCGGTAAAAGCGTTTGAAAATACGCTTAAATTCGCTCGAATTAAGTCCGATGCCGCTGTCTTTGATAAAAATCTGAACTTTTTTATCGCCCGGATTTTTGATCCGGACAGAAATTTTCGGTATCTCGGCGGAATATTTGACGGCGTTGTCCAAAAGGTTCGTAAAGACGGTTTGGAGTTCCGAAGCATCGCCGAAAACGTTGATGTCGGCGGCGGCAGGTTGGGTAAATTTGATCGCCGTTTCATCCAATTTATAGCGTGTTTGAACGATCTTTATGGATTCGCCGAGCATTTTGCCGAGATCTATTTCCGAGATATTCAGTTGACGCTGTTTTTCCCGAGTGCGGCTTGCTTGCAGAACTTGTTCGACCGTGTTTAAAAGCCGATTGCTGTCGGCGATCATCACATCGTAAAATTCGCGGCGTTTTTCGTCGGCAACCTCACGCGTTTTTAAGGTTTCAAGATAAAGTTTGATCGAGGCGATCGGCGTTTTCAGTTCGTGGGTGACGGCATTTAGAAAAGCGTCGTGCTGTTCGTTGCGGCGAATTTCGCGAACCAGAAAGATCGTGTTCAAAACGAGACCCGTAATGATCAGCGCAAAAAAGATCACGCCGAAAACGAGCAGCGCGACTTCGCGCAGATTGAGCAGGATCCAGCCGACATTGAGCGCGACGGCAAGCGCGATCAGGCAAATGCCCAAAATCAAAAAGAAAATTTTAGTTTTCCGGCGACGCATTTCTTAAAGTATAAAGGTGAAAAAGCGAAAAAGTGAAAAAGCGTTTGGCGTTTAATTTCAGCCGCAGACTTTTTCACTTTTTCGCTTTTTCGCTTTCCTACGCTGCCTTTCGCAGAGGTTCCGCTTGTATTTCTTCGGTTTCCAATTCGTAAGCATAAACGTCGGTGGCTAAGCCGAGTTTTTCGAGCGTCCAGATCTGCATCCAGTTAAGGTCGATTTCCTTCGGCGTCAAGCCGTGTTTTGCCGAGCGCGGATGCGTGTGATGATTGTTGTGCCAGCCTTCGCCGAAGGTCAGGGCGGCAATCAAACCGTTGTTGCGTGAATCGTCGGTCGTCTCGAACCGGCGCGTTCCCCACAAATGCGTCGCCGAATTAACCAGCCACGTCGAGTGCCAGCCGAAAACCTGTCGCAGGAAAATTCCCCACAAAACCATCGACCAGCCGCCGATGGCGAACAAAATCGCGCCCGCAATA
>JBBQOA010000223.1:0-7140 GCA_038330465.1 Pyrinomonadales bacterium | reverse complement strand
AAGACCTTAAAGACGGTCGGGCATTATTATTTTCCGCCCAAACAATCACTCTATCCCGAAAATCATTAAGTCCGAGAACAAAAATAAAACCACGAGACGTTGAGCGGCGCGGTCGCAGATCGCCACGCAACGTCTCGCAGTTTTATGTAATTTTGCCCGACCGCTCAGGATTGCGGCAACCGCCAGTAACCGTCGAAGAAAAGGCTTTCAGTTTTCTCAATGCTGCCGCGATTTACTTTCCGACAAGTTGAAAAATTTCATAAAAACCTACGATAAATGTTTTATCGACCCGTTATTTGATATTCTTTACCTCAATGTCACGTCAAGAATTTTCTGTTTTGCGAATCAAAAAACTTTGGCGATATTACCGCCGCTTACTTCGTTTGCGTTGGCAAGCATTTAAGATCAAACTTCTCAGTCTTTCGATCAAATTCATTCCCAAAGAACAGCAGCGGGTTTTTATCCTGACCTTGATCATCGGTCTGTTATGCGGCTTGGCAGCGGTCGCCTTTCATCTGGCAATTCTCAAAAGCGAAGGTTTATTGATCGATTCGGTGATCAATTCAACGGCGGGCAGCAAATTGTTTTTGATCGTCTTGCTCCCGACTGTCGGCGGATTGGTCTGCGGACTTTTATTAAGCTACCTTGTGCCGGGGGCGCGCGGCAGCGGCATTCCGCAGGTCAAGATCGGTTATGCCGTTAAAGGCGGCAGACTGCCGATGCGCGACGCGATCGGAAAATTCTTTATCAGTGCGATCCAGATCGGATCCGGCGCTTCGCTCGGGCGCGAAGGTCCGACCGTTCATATTTGCGCGACCTTGAGTTCGTGGCTCGGCAGGGTTTTCGCGCTCTCGCAAAAAAATCTGCCGAAACTTATTCCGGTCGGCACGGCTGCCGGAATTGCCGCCGCCTTTAACGCGCCGATCGCGGCGGTTACTTTTACGATCGAAGAAGTCGTCGGCGATCTTGACCAGACCGTTTTGTCGGGCGTGATTGTCGCGGCGGCGCTCGCGAGCGTCATCGAACGCGCGATCCTAGGCGAACATCCGGTTCTCAGCGTCGATCAGAAGTTCGGGCTCTATAATGCATCGTCTTTGTTTTTTTACGCGATTCTCGGCTGCGCCGCCGCCGGAGTTTCACTTTTATTCAGCGAATCGCTGTTAAAGCTCCGCGCGTTATTCAGTAAACTCAAGGTCATTCCGGTTTGGATGCGTCCGGGAATCGGCGGATTGGTCACCGGCATTCTGATTCTCATCGCGCTTGTTTGGCTCAATGCGACCGGCATCAACGGTTCGGGTTACAACACGCTCTCATCCGCGCTTTCGGGCGAGCTTCCGCTCAAAACACTGCTCGCGCTTTGCATCATCAAACTTTTGGCGACGGTTTTTTCATACAGTTCGGGCGGTGCCGGCGGAATTTTTGCGCCGGCTCTTTTTATCGGCGCGATGCTCGGCGGTGCGTTCGGGTTTCTCGACGTCAAACTGCTCAATCACGCAAATTCCGAGATCGGGGCTTTTGCGCTCGTTGGAATGGGCGCCGTCTTTGCGGGCATCATTCGCGCGCCGATCACCTCGGTGCTGATCATTTTCGAGATGACCGGCAGCTACGGCTTGATCCTGCCGCTGATGATCGCCAATATGACCGCCTACGGCTTGGCGCGCAAATATCGTCCGACCCAAATTTACGAAGCCTTGCTCGAACAGGACGGAATTTTTCTGCCGGATAATCGCAACACCGTCAAACATACTTTGGAAACTTTGCTGGTCGGCGAAGCGATGACGACGCGGGTCAAAACTTTGTCGGTGGAATTGACAGTCGCCGAGGCGCTCGAACAGGTCAAAGATCTCGATTATATGTTGTATCCGGTCATTAATGCGGAAGATCACTGCGTCGGGATGATCACCGAAGTCAGATTGCGGCGGAATATGGCGGAAAGCGGCGGTGAAAAAAATATCGGCAAGCTGGCGGATAAAAGCTTTCGCATTACGCCCGATAAAAAACTCTCTTCGGCAGTTGCCCGAATGAACAATGCCAAGGTCAGACATTTAGCGGTCGTGTCGCCCGCCGATCAAAAATTTCTCGGGATCATCACGATGACCGATATTGTCCGTTCCGAAGCGGAATCAATTTCCGACGATCAAAATTTGGACAATACCATTTCACCGAAATTCAGCGAAACCAAACACGATCTTTCGCGCTTGACGAAACGCTGACGATTTTTTCACGTTCGATTGCCACGATATTTTTGATCAAAGTTAATGCTTAACTCTTTAGTGCGACTTTGTCAGTTTAACTTGAAAACTTATCAAAAAGAGTTTTTTTAGCCGCGGATCACGCCGCTTTTAATTCGATTTAGCTTTGAAATATCTGCGTGCAACCGTGCGCTGACAACGGCGGCAAAAATGAAAGTTAAAACAACGACCGAACACAAGCCGGCAATATTTTTTCTCATTTCTCACACTTGATAAAACTTCTCTTTTGAGGTTTTCTCGAAATTTCAGTTTTATCACAAACCCCAAAAAATCGGCAGGAAAATCATCGCGACGATAAATAAAATGACGGTCAGCGGCAAACCTATTTTGATAAAATCGCGGAAGTTGTAGCCGCCCGGACTCATCACCAACAGGTTGACGGCGTGACCGAGCGGTGTGATAAATGCCATCGAAGTGGCGATCGCGACGCCCATCGCCAATGAACGCGGGTTAATTCCGGTTTGTTGGGCGACATTGACGGCGACCGGCGCGATGACGGCGGCGACGACCGCGCCGCTGACGGCTTGGACCATTAAAACGGTGACGATAAAAAGTCCGGCGAGCAGACCGATCGCGCCGAAGTTGCCGAAAACTCCGACGACGCCGTTGGCAAGCAGCGCGGCGGCATTCGTTTTCGTTAAGGCAATGCCCATCGGCAGCATTCCGGCAACGAGAAAGACAGTTTTCCAACTGATCGAACCGTAGGCTTGCTGCGACGTCAAAATCCCGGTCAGCATCATCGCGAGCGCGCCGCCGAGCATCACCGCCGCCGTTAGATCAGGCAAGATCACGGCAAGCACGAGCGTCGCGACAAAGATCATCAGCGCGGCGCGTCCTTTATTCGGCACGGTGATCGCCGTTTCTTCCTTCGACATCAGCAGAATGATATCCGGATCGTCGGACAAAACGGCGAGCTTATCGTGTGTGCCCTGCAAAAGCAGCGCGTCCCCGAAAACCAGCGGAATATCTGCCAGATTCGCGATGATCTCCTCGTCGCCGCGCCAGATCGCGAGCACCGACATTCCGTATTTTTCCCGAAAATGCGACGACCGCAAAGTTTCGGCGATGAGCCGCGAACGTGGTGCGAGCATCGCTTCGACGACCTCGACGGCGCGTGATTCAAGATCGCTTTCGTGCCATTCCGAAGCGGGCAAAAACTCCATAAAGGGCTGCACGTCGCGCATCCGAAAATCAGCTTCGTCGCCTTCTAAAATGAGCGTGTCGCCATCTTCGATCTCGGTTTCGGGCGAGAGTGCGAACAATTTTTTGTTTTTGCGTTCGATCGCGACGACGCTCACGCTGAAGTCTTCGCGCAGCGTGCTGGCGGAGAGAGGCTTGCCGATCAGAAACGAATTTTCGGGCACGCGCGCGCGGAACAGATTTTCGCCTAAATGATAAGCGGCGATCAGATCGTTTTGTTCTTCTTTATTCGGCGCGAGCGTCCGTTCGATCGGCGATTCGCCGGGCAATTGATTGCGCCCGATAAACGCGACGTATAAAATGCCCGCGATGACCATCGGAATTCCGACCGGCGCAAAATCGTAAAGGCTGAAACCTTCGATGTTATTATCGTGAAGGATCGAATTGACAACAATGTTCGAGGTCGTCAGAAGCGTCGCCATGCCGCCGAGAATCGTTCCGAAGGCAAGCGGCATCAGCAGCCGCGAAGTCTTGACGTCGGCTTTTTTCGCCGCGCCCGATGCCGCCGGCAGGAGCATCGCCGCCGCCGCGATATTGTTCATAAAAAGCGAGAGAAACGCGCCCGCCGTCATCACCGCGACGACCAGCCGCAGCTCGCTTTTCCCGCCGACCTTGAGCAAAATATTGCCGACCTGTTCGGTGACGCCGGTTCTTTGCAGAGCTTCCGTCAGAATAAAGATCGCCATAATGGTCACGACGGCGGACCGGCTGAATCCCGAAAAAGCCTCCTGCGTGGTCAAAACGCCGCTCAAACCGAGCGCGACGACAACCAGCAGCGCGACCAGATCGGCGGGCAATTTTTCCGACAGAAAGAGAGCAAAGGCAATGACGAGAATGATAAAAGTAACTATTAGATGTTGGGTTTCCATTACTTTTACTAAGTATAGATTGAGAGGCTGCGCGATTCAAAATAAACAGACGTGTAAATCGCAAATTGTTTGACGGCAAGAGCTTTGACGCCTTTTTTGAAGGCGAATATTAATCCCAGACATATTTTTCGTCGAAATCGATTTCGTGCTTTCTTAAAAAGCCGCGAAATTCTTCTTGAAAAGATTTCCGGCGATGATGTTCTTTTTGATCGGCGATGTAATTTTTGACGATTTCCGCACCCGAACGGCTGACGGAAAACGCGCCGTAACCGGTCTGCCATTGAAAAGCTTTAAATTCTTCGCCCTTGGTTTTGATCCATTTTGAACTGCGTTTTTTGATGATCTCGACGATTTTGGCAACTGTCCAAAGTCTCGATAAAGCAAGCAATATATGAAGATGGTCGCGGTCTCCGCCGACGATCAGCGCGGGCGAATAACATTCATCGTAAAGGATTTTGGCAATGTAAGCGTGGAGTTCGGGTTCGATATTTTCGGTGATCAAAGGCGCGCGATGTTTGGTCGAAAAAACAACGTGAACTAACACCAGAGAAAGAGATTGAGGCATAAGGGTTTTCTCCTGTCTAAAATTTGGAAATGATTTTATCCCAAATTCCCTTTCAATCAAAACACAAAAGAAATCCTCAAAAAAATTTCCTCTCAAAAGCACCAACGGTGTGAAGTAATAGAGCCTGCGGCACCTGTCAATATTCAAAATTTCCTCTCAAAAGCACCAACGGTGCGAAGTAATAGAGCCTGCGGCACCGCCGCAGGAAAATCCCCATCATCATTCAAGCCGCAACGCGGCGGAGTAATTTTTTGAACAATGATTTTCAATTACTTCGCCGCGTTGCGGCTCGATCGTGTCGGACACCAAATTGCGGCGGCGATGCCGCAGGCTATATTACTGTGCCGCGTTGCGGCTTTTGTGGATGATCTTATTTCTTTTGCAAATTAATATTTTCCATATTTTCAATCGTTAAAAATATCCGCCACGTCTTTTAATTCCGACGTGATGCGCGTGCGCGGCAGCGAGTTGAGAAAATCTCTGCCGTAGGATTTTGTCCGCAGTCTTGTGTCGAGCAGCGCGATCACGCCTTTGTCGGTTTTGCTGCGGATCAATCGCCCGATTCCCTGTTTTAAGGTGATGACGGCTTGCGGAACCGAGTAGTCGAAAAAGGATTTGCCGCCGTTTTCGTCGATAAAACGTGTTCGCGCGGCGACGATCGGATCGGATGGAACGGCGAACGGGAGCTTGTCGATGATCACGCAGGAAAGCTGTTCGCCGCGGACATCGACGCCCTGCCAAAAGCTTGAGGTCGCAAATAATACGGCGTTCGAGGTTTTGCGGAAACGGTCGAGCAGTCCGGCTTTCGACATCGAACCCTGCACGAGACACGGATAATTGACGCGCATCGAAACCAGTTCGTAAAGCGCGTTCATCCCGAAATTGCTGGTCGAAAGCACAAAGGCGCGACCGTTCGAGATTTGCAGTAATTTGATGATCTCGTTGGCGGCGTGTTGGGTAAATTCAGGCGTGCGCGGGTCGGGCATCGCTTTCGGAATGTAGATGATCGATTGTTTTTCGTAGTCGAAAGCCGACGGCGCGAGCAGCGTCGAGGTTTTTGCGTCGTCGAGCCCGAGACGATCTTTGATGAAATTGAATTTTCCGTTGGTCGAAAGCGTCGCGCTCGTTAGAACGACCGTTTCGGTCTTGTCGAAAAGTTTGTCTTGCAAAAGCGAAGAAACATCGATCGGCGACGCGCGCAGAAACATTCCGCGCCCGCGTTTTTCGAGCCAGTAAACGTAATTTTTCTCGGATTGCGTGCAGATAAAATCGAGATCGAAACGCGTTTGCCGAACGCGTTTGAGCATCGCTTCGGCTTCGGTCAATTCTTCGGCGTAGACATCGACCGCCGTTTCCAGCCGCTCAAGCGCGGAATCGAGCGCGAAATACGCTTCGCCGAGCGGCGTTGCTTCGACCTCGCCGCGCCCGTTTTTTTGCGCGAAAGCATTCGGAACAAGCGGAAAACGACCGTCTGATGCGCGCGCCTGCGTAAATCTTATCCAGAATTGGTCTGCCAAGCCGATGATCTTCGCGCCGATCTTGGTCAGATCGCGCGTCGCGACCGCGTCGGTGATCGGCAGCGCGTCAGCATCGCGGACAAGCTCGTCGAGTTGAAAACTCGAAACCTGAAAGCCGAAATAATCGGCGGCGATGTCTTCGATCAAGTGTGCTTCGTCGAAAATGACCGCGCCGTAATCGGGCAACACCTTGCCGTATTGGTTGCCGCGCACGTTGAGATCGGCAAAGAACAAGTGATGATTGACGATCACGATGTCGGCTTCGTCGGCGCGCTGCCGCATTCTCGTAATAAAACACGCCTCGAAATCGGGACATTTTTGCCCGAGACAGGTTTCGCTCTTGGCATTGATGCGCGACCAGAACGAGATATTTTCGGGCAGATTCGTCAGTTCGGCGCGGTCGCCCGTTTCGGTTTCGCGCGACCAATGACGCACCTCGTCGAAATAATCCATCTCGTCGAGTCCTTCGAGAATCGGCTGATTTTCCGCCTTTTTGATCTTATGCAGACAGGCATAATTCGAACGCCCTTTCATATAGGCGGCGGTAAACTTTTTGGGCATTATCTTTTGCAGAAACGGGATGTCTTTTTCCATCAATTGTTCCTGCAAATTCTTCGTGCCTGTCGAGATGATCACGCGTTTGCGATTTCCCAAAGCCGCCGCGATCGCCGGAACGAGATAAGCGAGCGTTTTGCCCGTTCCGGTGCCCGCTACGACGATCAGATGTTTTTTTTCCT
>JBBQOA010000222.1:0-7160 GCA_038330465.1 Pyrinomonadales bacterium | reverse complement strand
ACTTGATCAGATCAACGAGATTAAACGTGTCGAAGATGTTGGAAAGTTGATATATATGCTTTCCAACGGCTTTGCTACTTCCCGAATGACGAAAGATATTACCGCCCGAAAACGCGATGAATGGCTGTTACTTTTTCTCTCCAGCGGTGAACTGTCATTTCAAGATTTAACCCGCGAAACCAAGGAACAAACTTTCGGCGGACAGGAAGCCCGATTTATAGATATTTCAGCCATTCCTGAAAACGCGCACGGTATCTTTGAAAATCTTCACGAATTTAGTAACGGCGCAGAGTTTTCATCATATTTGAATCGGGCGAGCGTGACCTATTACGGTGCCGCGATCCGGGAATTTATTCAATATGTGGCAGACAAATACGAACAGGTAAAAGAAAATATCGCGCTTGCGAAAGCGAAGTTTTTTCAGAATCACGTTGATTCGAATGCGAGCGGAGAGGTTTTCAGAGTTGCCGAAAAATTCGCATTGGTTGCCATGGGCGGATATTTAGCTTCAAAGATCGGACTGACCGGATGGGAAACGAACGAAGTAAAAAATGTGACGATCAATCTTTTTAACGAATGGGTGGACCGTCGCGGCGGGATCGGCGCATTTGATGTTTCGGAAGGTTGCCGGAAAATAATTGCCGCGATAGACAAACGCGCTCATTCGGACTTTCACGATTTGGATGATGAACTCAAACCAAAGCCGCAGAACCGAATCGGCTACAAACGGCGCGGTGATGAAGGCGGCACGGAGTTCGTTTTTACTTCCGAGCAGTTTTCCGATTTGTGCAAAGGTTACAACCAAAAGCGAATTTTATCCGAACTTGAAAGCCTTGGTTTTTTAAAAATTCCAAAGGACAGAACGAAGCAAACCAAGCAGCAAAAACTATCATTACCGGATTTTTCAGCGCGAAAATATGTTTACATCTTGACGCTGGACAACGGGCGGGAATCCGATTAGCTAAAGCAAAGTATATTTTGTCTTGTTTCATCTGTGGAACAGCTTTTTTGCCTTAAACGTGTTTTCGCTGGAGGAAATTCAAAATTAGTTAGACAGTTAGACACAAAAGGTAGTTTTTCAATAAACATCGGGGTTTGAAGCAAAAAATTAGTTAGACATTAGTTAGACACGAGTTAGACACGGTTAGACACGAGTTAGACAGTTAGACACCTAGTTAGACAGTTTTGAAAAATTAAACTATTGAAAATAAATATACTTATTTCATCGTGTCTAACTGTCTAACTGTCTAACTAAAAATATGATAGGTACAGGAAATAGCGTTTAGGGCTGTTTCTTGAATGAAACAAGAGTTGATTAACCGAAAGGTTCTGCTAAAAGGAAATTGATCGGATTAATAATCGAATGAATGAGCAAGTCTTATTGAAAGAAAATTGACTTGTTTTTGACGAGAGGCAAGCAGGATTTTGTGAAACACGAAATGAAATTTCTAACGCTTCGCTGCTTGAGCTTTTTTGTTTTAAGAGAATCAAAAGCTATGGAAAATAAGGACATAAACAGACTCGGGCGACCGCGATTAGGTGCGGAAAAACGCCGCTTTAGAATTGCCGCGAGCTTTACGCTCGAAGAGCGAAATACGATTTTAGAAGTTGCCGAATGGTGCGGACTTTCGCCGTCGGAAGTTCTGCACCGCGCCGCTTTGCTTATGAAAATTAAACCGCCGCCGCCGAAAGTTAATCTCGAAGCGATCAGGGTTTTAAATGACATCTGTAAGGATTTTAAGTTACTTCTGAAAAGGCTTGAAACCGATCACACGATTGATACAAGCGTCGTTGATACATATTTCAGAATTCTTGCAGGGTTAAAATCCGTGATTATGGAGAGCAAATAAATATGGCAATTGCGAAAGTCGGCGGCACGGGAAGTTCCGCCGGAGCAATCAACTACGTTTTGAGCGAGAACAAGGAAGCGACCAAACAGCCGGAAATCTTAGCCGGAAGTTTCGGCACACCGGCAGAAATCAAACAGGAATTTGAGGCTTACAACAAACAAAATCCGCGCATTAAAAATCAGGCAACGCATATTTCGGTTTCGTTTGCGTTAGGAGAGCGTGTCAAAGCGGAAAAGAAAATTGAATTAGCCGAAAAATTGCTGGAAAAACTCGATTTCAAAAACGTGCCTTATTTGGTCGTTGAACATTTCGACAAAGAATACGAACATTTTCACCTCATCGCCGGCAGAATCCGTGACGACGGCACTACGGTCAAAGAATGGAAGATGGCAGAGCGTGCAATTGAAGCAACCAAAGAATTAGAAAGAGAATTAGGATTAAAGCAAGTTGAATACAGAAAATCAGGCGACCGCCGCGTAAAAATCGGCGAATACAAACAGATGGAACGCACAAATGAATTGTCTGTAATGGCTGAAGCGAAACTCACAATTGACGAAGTTTTAATGAATAAGCCGACCACGGAAGAGTTCGTTTCAAGCCTTCAGAAATCCGGTTTTGATGTGAGACCCAACATCTCCGAGAAAACCGGCAAAATGAACGGCTTCAGCTTCAAAAAAGCCGAAATTAAATTCAAATCATCAGCGATTGCTAAAAATTATTCGTGGCAGAATCTTCAAAAAAACGGCTTGGATTATAAACACGAACGCGATACGAAATTTTTAATAGGAGTTAAAAATGAACTTACCGAAAAACTTAACCTTGAAAGCGGAAGAGATCGAGGAGCTGAAACGCCAAAATCGGTTGTTAATTCAGCAGAATCAATTACTGAAAGAGCAAAATCAGTTTCTGGCGAAGGAGATCGATCAGAGATCACAAAATCTAAAAATCGAATTGCTGGACATCCGAATCTTCCTGCAATATCTGAGTCTTTCGAGGTTCACAATGATAACTATACTGTCGCGTTTGCAAAGCAGTCTGATGAAACAAAAATATCTGACGGAGCCGTTTTTCAACGTGGAAATGGACAAAATCATCAAAGAAATGGAGGAAGCACCAAAGAAAATTCAGAAATTGCAAAATCAAAAGACAACTTTACTGCAATCGACGTAAGTTTTTCAGTACCGAAACTCAATCCTGCCCCAAACCGCGAGGCTGATAAGATAGAATTACAAAGCCGGAAACAGGAGATTAACTATGACAAAGGAAGAAGTCGTTAGACGAAAATTAAAACTTATTTCCGATTCATTGCCAGCCCTTTTTGGGAAACCATGTTTGATCGAGTTCGGATTTTTTCATTTCAGCTTTGATCAGCGGCGTAAAGAATTCGCGTAAATGTTTTATTACTTCACCAAAATCTGTTTCGGTTTTGATATTGTTGCGGCGAATAAAACCACTCCAAAGCGGGAGTTTTAATTCACTTGAGGCAAAATCATCAGTCAGCGCAACCGGCAGTTCTTGCGGCAGTTTGCTTTGGCGATTGGCAAAAGTGTTTCGGATGGCATTTTGCAATAATTTCCCGTCAAATTCGATGTGTTTGATCAAATAATTCAAATCCCAGAAATCTTTCATTCTGCCGTTTCCCAATCCGAGCGAAACCATCGCTTCAAACTTTTCGGCAACGACGGTTTCTTTCGGATAAATGCGGACACGCGGCGCGGGAAAATCAAGAATAGTATTTAATTCTACTTCTTCGGCTTCGGGCGTAACGGCATCGCCGAAACCGACATCAATTTGCACCGGGATTCGCGCCCGTTCAAGCATCACCGTGATTGTAATACGAACCCCTTGGTATTCCTGATCTTCTCGGATAAGACTTCCTTTGATGGTTTCAATCAAAAATTCCAAACCATCCTCCTCCTGAACAGCGCAAACCTCACGAACCATTTTTTCTATTTCGGGAATCTCGTTTTTGCCATAGCCGAGCAAGTCTAAATCCTTGGTTGGACGATGAGGCTGATTAAACCAAAAAGCGAAAACAGTCGCGCCTTTGACCAAAAATTTCGTCCGGTGTCTGGTTTGACTCAAACGATAAAGAAATCTCTCATTGGCATACCGGACAAAAAGAGTTTGCAGATTTTCGCCGGTCTTTTTGAATTGGTTGGTCAGTTTATCGCGGACGGAAGTCGCAATGTTTTTCTTTTTCTCCATCGCTTTTTTACATTATCAGTGAATTCAAATAAGGAACCATTTTTCTTTTGACATTACGAACTTCGGCAAAATGATAAAGCTCGTCCATAGTCGCTTTACGTTTGCGCCAGGTGTCGCGCAGAGCTTCGATGGCGACATCAAGACCAACCGTTTTTTCATACCGGAAACAATCCGCCACGGTTTTTGCCGCCGAATAGACCTTTAGTTCCACTCCGTCAATCAGATGTATTTCAATTCCCGCTTGATAAACCTTAGGCGCAAAACGAAAAATTCTGGTCATTACGCTGTCAATTTTGGGAATCCGCGTGTTGCGTTCAACAGCAATCCAGACTTCAAACGGATTTTGAGTAGTTAAATCGTGAAATTGCAGAGCCGAGATCAGGCAAATAACCGCTTTCGGGGCTTTAACCGCGACTTCGAGAAGACTCTGTGTTTCAGGAAAACTGTGATCCGCCAGACTGTAAATTCCGCGCGAGACTTTTATTAAAATGCCTTCGTCAACTAAACGCCCAATATAATTTCGCGAGATGCCCATATCATTTTCTACATCGCGGGCGCGAAAGATTTTTCTCTCATTTGCAAATTCTAAAAGCTTTTCTCTACCTGTTGCCATTTGTAACAAAATGTTACCACATTTCGTTATTATGAGAACAATTTGGCACAAAAGTTTTCTTAGTGAAATTCGCTAAGAAAAAATAAGCCCCGAAACTTTGTTAGTGTGCCATTTTTCTTATTGATGAAAAGCCGGAAACACTAATTACAGTTTCAGAGGGTATATTTAGAAATCTCCTCTATTTTTTTAATTATTGTAATACTTAGGTTTCTACTATCTTATAATTTTGTGCCATACAGTTTTGTGCTATGCTGTTTAGTATGGAAAACCCTTTTGAATTCGGTCGGGAATTAGGCTCTGATGAATTGGTCAACCGCGTTGAGGAATTGGCACAGGTTAAGCAGACTATAGACTCCGGCGGAAAACTATTTGTGATCGGTCCGCGCCGCTACGGGAAAACTTCCTTGCTCAAGGCAGCCGCCGAAAAATCCGCTAAAGAAGGCAATATCATCTTACGCTATAATGCCGAAGCCTTTGCCGAAATTGACGGTCTGGTCAGGAAGATTATAGAGGATTCTGCCCGGCTTTTGAAGGGAAGCGTGGAGAACACAGGCGAGCAAATCAAAAGATATTTCAAATCTTTACGACCCGAGATCAGTTTTTCGGTGACGCAATCGGAATGGAAAAGCTCGATTGGAGTGACTCCGGCAGCCAGCGCGGGAAATATCGGTTTACTGGTTGATGCTCTAAACGGGTTGGAAGAACTGGCATCCGAGCAGAAAGAGAAAAAGACGGCTTTGATCATTGATGAATTTCAAGAAATCTTATCTTCGAAAGGCGTGACGGCTGAAAAACAGATCCGTTCCGCAATTCAGACACACAAGAATACGGCTTATATTTTCGCGGGTTCAAAAACACGGATGCTGACCGAAATGACGACCGACGCGAGCCGCCCGTTTTATCGTCTGGGAACTCTGCTTTTCATCGGCGAACTGCCGCGCACCGAATTTTCGAGATTTCTGCTCGACAAATTTATCTTCGGCGATTTTTTCTCACCGAAAACGGACGAAGAAGCGCGGCGGGAGTTGACCTTGAAGATTTTAGATCTCGCCGAAGATGTGCCATATAACGTGCAGATGCTGGCACATTCGCTTTGGAATCGCCTTTTGCAAATCAAAATCGGCGCGCCGGAAAAAGCGTATTTAACCACTGATCTGATCGATGAAACTCTGGAAAAGATAATCAGGCAAAACGATCCGTTTTATACGCAAATCTGGAACGGATTAACGACAATCCAAAAGAAGACCTTAACGGCGGCGGTCGAAGAAGACGGGCAAAATTTACAGTCACTCAGGGTGACGACCAGAAGCGGAGTTTCCCCGTCGAGCATCAGAAGATCATTGGAATCATTGATCTCGCAAGACGTTCTGCGTCAGGATGAAAAACTGGGAAATATAAAAATTCGATTTGAAGATCCTTTTTTTGCTCATTGGATAAGACTGTTTTCAAATTAATCTAAAAATCTAAAAATATCGATTAAATGACAATAGTTTTGCCGGTAGAATTGCCGATAAGTTTTTGGTCTTTAATTAGCGATTTTCTATTACTCGTGCTGCAATTCAAAAACATCCCGCAAATCTTTATTCGATAGATTGCCGATCCAATTTTCGCCCGTGCCGACCGTCAGATCGGCGAGCTCGCGTTTGCTGCGGATCATATCGTTGATGCGTTCTTCAAATGTGCCGCCGGTGATGAGGCGATAAACCATGACATTTTTCTGTTGACCGATACGATAGGCGCGGTCGGTCGCCTGCGCTTCGACCGCCGGGTTCCACCACAGATCGTAATGAATGACGTTTGACGCCGCAGTCAGATTCAAACCCGTGCCGCCCGCTTTCAAGGAAAGTATGAAAACTTTATTGGCTCGTTCATTTTGGAATGTTTCGACCATTTCGTCGCGCCGTTTTCGAGAAACGCCGCCGTGCAGAAACAGCGTTTCCGCGCCGAATTTCTGCTCGATAAATTTAACGAGCAAATCGCCCATTTCGCGGTATTGCGTAAAGATCAGAGTTTTTTCACCCGCTTCGAGAATATTTTCGAGCAGTGACAGCATTAAAACGGCTTTGCCGGATAGTTCGGGCGCGTCCGAGCCTTTTTTAAGATACTGCGCCGGATGATTGCAGATTTGTTTTAAGGCAAGAATCATCTGCAAAACCAAACCCTGCCGTTCGAAATTTTCGCCTGTTCCTTCGATGGTTTTCAAAGCGGCTTTGATCGTGTTTTCGTAAACGGCGGCTTGCTCTTTGGTCAGCGTGCAAAGTTGATCGTTTTCGATCTTGTCGGGAAGATCGGAAATGATGGACTTATCGGATTTCAGACGGCGCAGCAGAAAAGGCGCGGTAACTTTTTTGAACCGGGCGAGCGCGTTGTGATCTCTTTCATTTTGAATCGGTTTGGCGAAATTATCGTAAAACTTTTTGAGCGAGCCGAGATAGCCGCGATTGGCGAAATCCATAATGCTCCAGTATTCCGAAAGGCGATTTTCGACC
>JBBQOA010000221.1:0-7205 GCA_038330465.1 Pyrinomonadales bacterium | reverse complement strand
TAAATAAAATAAGTTCAATCAAATTTATTGATTCTGAACACGAAAACCAAGGTTAATTGTTTCAAAATCAATACCGGAAGATCATCGCCGCCATGTTTATTCCGCCGCCCGATGCACATAAGACGACGAGATCGCCGCGTTTTAGTTTGCCGTTCTCAATTGCGTCGTGGAGAACCATCGGAATACACGCCGAACCCGTGTAGCCCCATTTTTGCATGATCGTGTGCGTCTTTTCGAACGGTTGACCGAGCGCGTTCATGACTTCTTTGATCGTCGAAAGATTGACCTGCGTAAACAAAAATAGATCAATATCGTCGAGCGACAGATTTTCGCGCACTAATAATTCTTTAACGATCCGCTGCCAGCCGACAAAATTGATCTCGGGCGGCGTCCGTTTGGCGAACCGCACCTTGTTGTAATAACCGTTTTCGAGAATTTCCCCGGTGATCGGCGTTTTCGAGCCGCCCGCGAAAATGCCCAAGTAATCGTGATATTCGCCCATCGCTTCGAGCTTGGATGTCAGCATTCCGCGCGCGTCCGATTCGTCCGCTTGCAGCAAAATCGCGCCCGCGCCGTCGGCAAAGATCGTCGCGGTTTTTTTTTCCGTCCAATCGAGAAATTTCGTCATCGCGTAAACGCCGACGACGAGAATGTTTTTATAATGCGCGTCGGCGATGATGTATTTGCAAGCCGTGTCGAACGCCGTCACAAATCCGGCGCACGCCGCGTTGGTGTCGAACGTTCCCGCGCGGCGCGCGCCGATCCGGTGCTGAACGACGACCGACGTACCGGGCGAAAGATATTCGGGCGTGTCGGTCGCGAGGATGATCAGATCAAGCTCTTCGGCAGAAATTCCCGCGTCTTTGAGCGCATTTTCCGCCGCGCGCGTCGCAATGTCCGCCGCGCTTTCATTTTCGGCAAGGACGTGCCGCTCGCGAATGCCGAGATTGGTTTCGACGAATTCATTGATGTTCTCGCCTAAACTGCGGCTCAAATCGTCGTTGGTGATGATTCGTTCCGGAACTGAAACGCCGGTCCCGATTATTTTTGCATTTCGCATACTAAGTCTGTGTCACCTGCCGCAGGCGGGTGGTAAAAGTTCTTTTTCAACCAAGTTCTCAAATTGAGAATGACTAACCACCCGCTACCGCAGGTGGTTCTGACAGGAAATTTTTGATCGCGCGGTTAAATTCTTCAGCATTTTCAACAAAAAACAGATGACTGCCGTTTTCGATGATTTTCAGAGTCGCGTGCGGCAGTTTATTGCTCAGATTTATCGAATTATCCATCGGCACGACCGAATCCTTGTCGCCGGTGATGACCAGAGTTTCATTTTCGATGTTGCCGAGCCGTTCGCTTGCGTCAAATAAAAAAGCAGTTTGCAATTGCGCGAAATAGACGGCGTCGGCGACTTCGCTTGCTTCGCGCATTTGGCAGACTTTTTCAACTTCGTCGGCGTTGGCGGCATTATATTCATCGGTGAACGCCGGACGAATGAATTTTCTGATGCGCTCGCCGACCGTTAAATTCGGGTCGGGCGTAAAGGCGCGCAAAATCTCGATGTCCGGTTTGACGTGACCCGCGCCGCCCGCCGAAGTGCAGGCTAAAATCAGTTTGTTCACGCGCGCGGGAAATTCGAGCGCAAATTCCTGCGCGACAAAACCGCCGAAGCTCGCGCCCAAAACATTCGCTCTTTCAATTTTCAATTCGTCAAGGATCTGCGCGACATCTTCGACAAATATTTTCATCGAAAGATTTGTCAAATCGGGTAAATCTTTGATTTCCGATTGACCGATGCCGCGCGGGTCAAACGTAATGACTCGAAAATCCTTAGCGAGTTCATCGATTTGCCGAAACCAATTCCACGCGCCCGACGCGAAACCGGGAATTAAGATCAAAGGCTCGCCCGTGCCGTGAGTTTCGTATTGTAAATTCATTGCTTTGTCTTTAGATCAATTCGTCGCGTGATATTTGACCATTCGCCATTGGTAATAACCGGTCAGATCCTTTGAATTGATATGACCGTAAGGCACCGCGCCGAAGACGACTTCGCCCGTTTGCGACGGAATCCGCGAAGTGTATTGTCCGTAAACGATGTCGCCGTAGCCGATCACTTCGTCAACCGTTGACCAGATCGAATAGGTGTAAGTTCCTTCATAATGCGAACTCGCGTTCATATTCGTCAAAATATTCGACACGCCGACGACGAAACCGAAATATAAATAACCCGGATAAAGTCCGTTCGAATTGGCGCAGGTCGGCGTCGTGCCGCCGGTTTGATAACACGAAACCAAGCCTTGATTAGCGCCCGCGATGCCGACAAATGTATCGACGCTTGATGTCAAAGCCGAGCCGAGATTGTAGCTTCCGCCGTTTGCCGCGTCGTTGGCGCTGCCGCCTAAGATCGCTTTGCGCGTTAAGGTGACGCCCATCGAATGCGTGACAATATCAACTTTCGATGCGCCCGTGTAGGCTTTGACGGCTTGGATAAACGCGCGGATCTTTTGCAGATTCGGTTTCGAATGATATTGATACGCCGACAAAAACGGATTCGCATCGCCCCAGGTCGTCGCGTAGATCTCGCTCGATTTATAGCCTTGCGAGAGGAAATAATTGATCGACGAGTTCCAACCTGTCGCCGACGAGCTTTGCCCGAGCGCCGAATCGGAGTTTCCGTGGATGAAAATGACCGGCTGATTAACGACCGTATCCGATGAATTTACTTTTCCGCCGTAACTTCCGTTCGCGCCGAGATCTGCCCGGACAAAATCGTAACTGCCGTAGCCGTTGGCGGCGAGCCATGTTTGAAAGTTGGAAGTTAACTGCGCCGAGGCAGAAACCGACATTAGAACCAAAAACAAAACCGCAAAGAAAATATTTTTCATAAACGACCTCCGTTTTTTTAGGTTCAGAGTTCAAACTTTTGTTTGAGACGTCAAATTAAAGTTTGAACTCTGAACTTGTTTCCCAAATTAGAATCCGAGTTTGAAGGCAAACTGAATAACCCGCGGACCGGCGCTCGCGCGTTCGATCCTGCCGAAGTTCGCTCCGGCAATGTTGTTGTTCGGATTTGCGTAATTGACCCAATTAAAGACGTTGAAGAATTCCGCTCGAAACTCGCCGTGAAATCTTTCGCTGAACGGGATCAGTTTGATGAACGAAACATCGATGTTCTTTTGTCCCGGTCCGGTTAAAACATTCCGCAGAGAATTGCCGTACGGCTTGTTCGGATCGAAGTTTGCCGAACCAAATCGCGAAAGCGTGAACGCCGAAGTGTTGAAATACTGATTCAAACGCGTCGAAACGTTGCCGCTCGTGTAAAGGTCTGTGCCCGTAAACGCCTGATTGTAGTTGGCGCGGCTAATGACGCTCGTATCGTTTGAATCGACGACCGAAAAAGGAAGTCCGCTCTGGAAAACCGCGACGCCCGCCACTTGCCAATCGTTCAAAAGCCATTTTGCCGCGCTTGATTTGTCAACCAATTTCGGCAGATCGTAAACGCCGCTGAGGACGAAACGCTGTTCGCGGTTAAAGTCCGAGCGTCCGCGATTCGAACGCCAATCGTATTGGTCGCCCGGAATGTTCGACAGTTCGTTGAGTGCCGAACCCGAATAATAATCGATCGATTTTCCGAACGTATATGCCGCCAAAAACTGCAAGCCGTTGGTAAACCGCCGCGTCAGCGACATTTGCAGCGAATTGTAGTTTGAAAGCGACGTCGTCTGCACTTGCTGAATGCCGCCCGTCACGTTCTTGTTCGCCGAAATGACCGTGCCCGGTCCGAGCGGATTTGTAAACGTATTTGTCGTGCGGTTATAGACCGGCTGATTAAGTGTGATGATCTGCAACAGATGCGTTCCTTTATTGCCGACATAACCGATGTCGAACAGATAATTTTTAAGAAACTGCATCTGAAAACCGAAGTTGAACTGCTGCACATACGGCGTTTTGAGTTCCGGATCGACAAACACGCCGCTGACCGCCGCGCCGGTCGAAGTCGGGATCGCGCCGTTCAGAGGAAATGCCGACGGCGCCGGAACCGGAAAGAACGGCGCTGAAAACGGGCGAAGTCCGGTGAACACGATCGGCGAAACGACCGAAACAGGCAGCGTGAAATACGGATAGTTAAAAAGCTGCGTGTTCGCGTAGCGCGTCGAAATGCGGTCGTAATAGATGCCGTAACCGCCGCGCATCACGAGTTTAAGTTTTTCGTCCAAAAGATAGGCAAACCCGAAACGCGGCGCAAAATTGTTTTTATCGACCGGGACGAGCGTTTTTTCAACCGTCGGAATGCCCGCGATCCGTCCGCCTTGAGCCTGCACCAAACCATTTGGCGGAAGTGCCGGCGAAGCGGTCGTGCCGATCCGCAGCTGGCTCGGGATCAAATTCACGAGCCGCCCGTCAACATCGACCGGCAAGCCGTAGAAATCATAGCGCAGACCGAGATTGACGGTCAGCCGCTGGCTGATCTTCCAATCGTCCTGGACAAAACCGCTCGCATCCGAAACACGGAACGAACGATCAAACGTGCCGGAACCGATCAGCGAAAGTCCGTTGGTCAAGGTCGCGAATGAAAGGCTGCCGCCGGTCAGAAAATCTTTGAAGCTCGCGAAAAGCAATTGTCCGCGCGAGAATGCGTTGAAGTAAAATTTGACGGTCGATTTGCGGAATTCACCGCCGAACCGCAGGCGGTGATTGCCCGCTGTCAGTGAAAGCGTGTCGCCGAAAGTGTAGCCGTTGATCCGCGAAGATTGGTCGGCTAGCGTCGAACCGCCAAAGAAAAATGCCGAATCGGCGCCGAGCACGCGGATCGTCGGCGCGCCGGGGAATTGGCTCGCGAGCGGTGTTGAAATACCGAGCGACGCGGCTGAAAAAGGTTCTTCGGGAACGCTCGTGACGCGCAGACGGTTAAAGCCGAAGCGAAATTGATTGACGACGTTCGGCGAGAAAATATACGTGTCGGTGATCGAATAAAGTTTTTGCTTGATGGTCAGATCGCCGCCGAAACCGACCAACTGACGTTCGCCGTTGCCGAGTCCCGCGAAGTTGTAATTCGCCTGAAAGGTCGGGTTGTCGGCAACGAAAAATTTTGCTGAAATGTTATGTTTGTCGCTGATAATAAAATCGCCGTTGGCGTTAAATTGATTCTCGCGAAACCGCGAAACGCCCGATTGCGGAACCGTCACGGTCGCGAGCGGATTGACCGCATTCGACACGCCCGATGAAGGAATCGCGAATTGTCCGCTCGGCAGCCGGGCGTTCAGAATATTGACCGCGACCGAACTGATATTCGCGACCGGAATTCCGAAAGTCGCCGCTAATGCCGCCGCCGTCCGGTTCGCATCCGTCAAACCGGCAGGGACGATCGGCGAGGTCAAACTGTTGACCAGCGAGACGCCGTTGCGTTCTTTGGTGCCTTGATAAGAACCGAAAAAGAAAACGCGGTCTTTGACGACGCGACCGCCGAGCGTGCCGCCGTATTGGTTGCGCGAGGCAACCGGTCTTTCAAGCCCGCGCGCTTTGATGAACGGTTCGTTCGCGTTGAGGGCTTTGTTTCTAAGAAAATAATAGACATTGCCGTGAAAATCGTTCGAGCCGCCGCGCGTGATCGCTTCGACGTTGCCGCCCGCGTTGCGACCGTTCGAGGCGTCGTAGAGCGAAGTCTGAACGATGAATTCCTGAATCGAATCGGTTGCCGGAACAGCAATGTTCGGCGTTGAGTTGGTTCCGATCGAATTGGCATCGACGCCGTTGATGCGGACGCTGTTCGATGTCGTCCGCTGACCGTTGACCGAGATCGTCGCGTCGCCGCGTCCGAGATCGGTGCTGTTTGAAAGTGAACTTTGCGCGCCGCTCGAAAGCGTCAGAAGTTGTTGGAAATTGCGCGTCGGGAGTGGTAATTGCCGAAGCGTTTCGCCCGTCACGACGCGTCCGTTCTGTGATGATTCGAGCTGCGCGAGCGGTGCTTCAACATTCACCGTCACGGTGTCTCCTGATATTGACAGCTGCGCGTCAACCGTCGTGGTTTGCGTGACATTGACAATTGTTTCAGCTTTAAATTGCCGAAAATTCTGCCCTGAAATTTCGACCGTGTATTTTCCGACAGGCAAAAGCTGTATCGAAAACACGCCTTCATTATTGCTGGTCGTTTCCCGCGTAAAATTCGTGTCAATGTTTGTCGCTTTGACACTTGCGCCCGAAACAACCGCGCCATTCGGGTCAGTCACCGTCCCGCTGATCTGTCCGGTTGTGCCTTGTGCCTGTAAATTGGTCAGACCAAATAATACCAGCAGTATTCCAAATAAAATTCTTAAACGAATCATTTTAACCTCCGATAATCTAAATAATTGCAATAAAAACGAACGTCCGTTTTTGTTTACTAAATAATTTGTAAGAACAAAACCTGTTTCTTAATTTCCAACACTTGATTTATTCAAAACACCAAAGCAAAAAATATCGGTCAGCGACTTGATCGCTTCTTCGTCGCTCAAACCGAAATGGGAATTTCCGCCGAACAATTTTTCAACCAGAAAATAGTTAAAGAACTGCATATAAACCGCCGTATAGGCAACTGCCGGATCGATCCCGGCGCGAACCAGACCGCTCGCTTTCGCCGCATTGAATTCGCTCGCGAAACGCACCCGAAGTTTGGCGCTCAAGCCGTCAAACATCAATCGAAAATGCTGATTGTCAAATTCCAGAACGTCGATATACATTAAAAGCCAGAAATCCTGATGCTGGTCGATCATATTTTTGACCAATTCACCGAGCATTAATAAACCTGACGGTTCGAGCGGGTTTTCGATCTCGGCAAAAATATTTTTCAAACGGCTGTTGATGGTTTGCAGATAATTACCGATGATCGATTCAAAAATCTGTTCTTTCGTTGCGTAGTAGTTGTATAAATTCCCGATCGAAACATCCGCCGTTTTGGCAATGTCGCGCATTGATGTCGCGTGAAAGCCCTGTTTGATAAAAAGCTCCTTAGCGGCTGATTCGATGACCGATTTTTTTTCGGCGATGACTTCCTGGCTAAGTTTTGGCATATAACGAACGAATGTTCATTTTTTATAATACAACTTTTTGGATCTGTCAATCAATTCTTGTTGATTTTAAATTTAAATAAAAAAAGGTCGGCGAAATAATTTTGTATTCGCCAACCTTTTTGCAGAGAAAAAATTGGAGGCTTCAGACTTAACCGCAAC
>JBBQOA010000220.1:0-7240 GCA_038330465.1 Pyrinomonadales bacterium | reverse complement strand
GACAAGAGCCAACCCGTCAGCGGATAAAGCAGTCCGGCGGCAATCGGAATCCCCAACACGTTGTAGATAAACGCCCAGAAAAGATTCTGTTTGACCGAACGAATCGTTGTTTTTGATAAAGCTTTCGCTGTCACTACGCCGCGCAGATCGCCTTTCATCAAATTAATATCGCTCGCTTCAATCGACACATCCGTTCCCGTGCCGATCGCAATACCGACATCGGCTTGCGCGAGCGCGGGCGCGTCGTTGATGCCGTCGCCAACCATTCCGACGATCTTCATTTCGGCTTGCAGACGTTTGATTTCGTTCGGGCAAAACTTCCGCCAAAACTCTTTTTATTCGAATACCAAATTTTCAAACAACTGATCGCTTTCAGGGAACTTTTTTATTCGCTATCCAAATTGCGAACGGGACAAGCATTGTCAACTGCGCGAACGGCAGTAATCCGACTCCAATGATCGGCAACATCGGCATTGACGGGTTATAGCTCCATAATTCAAATCGAAAAGCGACCCATTCAAATAGGGTGGCAATCATCCCTCCGAACATAGCGGCGAAAAGATAAAATAGAACTCGATTTTTCAAGTCAATTCTTCGTAACAACGCGTAAATTCCGATTGTTGTCAGTAAGTCAATAACTGATGCCAGCGTGCAAAAGAAAGAAGCTTGCAGACGGTTTGCTTCGGGTTTAATTTCAAAAGAAAACATTTGTGCCATTTCCCAAATCCAGTTCAAACTGAAGGCAACAACTACGAGAATCCCGTAAAACTTCATTAATTCTACTTTTTTAGATTTATCAAGCGTCATTTTAAGTTTCGCCCTCCGTTGACGATTTTATTCACTTAATAAAGGCTTCGGTATTTGTTCGGAAAAAGGCGACTCGTCTTCACCTATGGGCGGTTGGGTTTCCGCTTCGCCCCATTCGTTTTTGCCCTTTAATTTTCCTTCTCTTTCGGCAATAATTTTATCGGCGACAGGCTTGCCGAATTTATAAAAAACGGCGGGTGTCACAATCTGATCAAGTAAAGTCGAAGTCAAAATTCCGCCCAACACGACAACCGCCAGAGGATGGAGGATTTCCTTGCCCGGAGCGTCCGCCGCGATAACCAGAGGAATAAGTGAAAGTGCGGCGGTCAGCGCGGTCATCATCACGGGAACGAGTCTTTCGAGACTTCCGCGAACAACCATTTCTTCCGTAAAATCTTCACCTTCTTCACGCATCAGATGGAGATAATGCGAAATCATCATGATCCCGTTCCGCGAAGTAATGCCGACCAGCGAAATAAATCCGACGAGTGTTGCCACTGAAAAAACACCGCCCGTTAAAAGCATCGCCACGACTGCACCGATCAGCGCAAGTGGAATATTTATCATTACTTGAAGCGCGGAACGCCAATCGCCGAGAGCTTTAATCAGCAAAAAGAAGATCGCAACAAGCGAGAACAGAGTCAGATATGAAAGCGTTTTCGTCGCTTCCTGCGAAGCCTGAAACTGCCCGCCGAATTCGACGAAATAACCGGGCGGTAAACTTACTTGCGCGGCGACCCGCTGCTGCATTTCGCCGACCACTGAGCCTAAATCACGCCCGCCGGTGTTTGAAGAAATAACAATCCGGCGTTTAGTGTTTTCGCGTAAAATTTGATTCGGTCCCGGTAGATTTTCAATCGTGGCAACTGCTGAAACCGGAATCTGCGTTCCCTGAGGCGTGTCGATCGTGACATTTTGTAATGCATCGAGACTGTTGCGCGATGCGTCGTCAAAACGCACGACGACATCGTATCTTCGCGCTCCTTCAATCGCTTCGGACACCTTTTTGCCGTTCAAAGCCGTTTCCAAAGTATTCGTAATTTCGCCCGGCTGTAAGCCGTATTGGGCGGCTTTCGTGCGGTCAACATTAAAGCGAATTTGCGGAATCAGGACTTGTTTTTCAATCTGCACGTCGGTTGCGCCTTCGACACCGTTCATGACGTTGCGAATTTCTTCCGCCTTTGAACGCAAGGTTGCCAGATCGTCGCCGAAAAGTTTGACGGCGATTTGAGCGCGAACACCCGATTGTAAATGGTCTAAGCGGTGTGAGATCGGCTGACCGACATTGATTGAAACGCCCGGAACAACGGCGAGTTTTTCCCGAATGTTTGCCAGAATTTCCTCACGCGAACGATTCGATTTTTTGAGATCAACGTCAATTTCCGTGTAGTGAACGCCTTCGGCATGTTCGTCAAGTTCGGCGCGTCCCGTACGTCGTCCGGTTGAAATCACTTCCGGTACTTCGGCAATTAGTTTTTCGGAGATTTGTCCGATGCGGTTTGATTCGCTCAGAGATGTTCCGGGCTGGGCGAAAACATTAATGGTTAAAGTTCCTTCGTTAAAATCGGGCAAAAAGGCAGTCCCGACAAACGGTAAAGTCGCCATTGTCAGCACAAATAAAATCACCGCACCGACAATCACTTTAAGAGGATGTCTAAGCGTTGAATGTAGTAATTTCTCGTCCCATTTTTTGAGGAAGCGCACCAAAAAGCCTTCTTTTTCTTCCTGCATCTTTTTCATTTTCGGCAGAAGGTAAGAGGCAAGCACCGGCGTGACGGTCAAGGATACAAAAAGTGAGGCAATGAGCGCCGTAATATAAGCCAAACCGAGCGGCGCGAGAAGTCTCCCTTCAACGCCCGACAGCATAAAAAGAGGCAGAAAAACGAGTGCCACGATGATCGTCGCGTAAATAATCGATGTACGAATTTCCAAAGATGCGTGATAAATGACTTCCAAAGACGGACGCGGATTTTTCAGATGACGATTTTCTCTGAGGCGGCGGTAAATGTTCTCAATATCCACAATCGCATCGTCAACGAGTTCACCGATAGCCACTGCCAATCCGCCGAGCGTCATTGTGTTGATCGTAATGCCTAACGCTTTGAAAATCAGAAAGGTGACGACAAATGAGAGCGGAATCGCCGTTAAGGTAATAAAGGTCGTCCGAAAATTAAGCAGAAATAAAAACAAAACAATGGCGACTAGGATAGCGCCGTCGCGCAAGGCTTCCTTGACGTTGTTGATCGAACTTTCAATAAAATTCGCCTGCCGGAAAAGGTGTGTGTTGATTTCAATGTCGGGAGGCAGCGTCGTTTGCAATTCTTTGACCGCTTTATCAACTTCTTCGGTTAATTTCAAGGTGTCGCCGCTGGGCTGTTTCTGCACCGAAAGAATCACGGCGGGTTGGGCGTTTGATCCCGCGTCACCGCGCTTTATCCGCGCACCGAATTCAACATTTGCGACATCGTTCAGACGAATCGGCGTATTGTTGCGGTAGGCGACAACCGTGTTTTTGAGTTCGTCGAGCGTGTAGAATCTGCCCAAATTTCTGACCAGATATTCCTGTGATTGCGCGTCGATAAAACCGCCCGTCGAATTGACGTTCGATTTTTCCAGAGCCGTCGCGACTTGTTCGATTGTGACACCGAATTGTTTTAATTTTTCGGGTGAGACGAGTGCCTGATATTGCTTGACGCCGCCGCCGATCGGGATCACCTGCGAAATTCCGGTAATCGTCAAAAGGCGCGGACGAACCGTCCAATCTGCCAGAGTCCGCACGTCCAAAGGACTCGTCTTGCCGTCTTTTGAAGTAACGGAAATTAGCATGATCTCGCCCATAATCGAAGAGATCGGGGCAAGAAAAGGCGAAGTATTCGGCGGTAATTGTCCGCGGGCTTCCGTGATTTTTTCAGCGACCAGTTGACGATTGCGGTAAATATCCGTTCCCCAATCGAATTCGACATAGACGATCGAGAGTCCGATCCCGCTGACCGAACGCACCCGCGTCACGCCCGGAACACCGTTCATGACCGTTTCAATCGGATACGAAACTTGTGTTTCGACTTCTTCCGGCGCGAGTCCTTCGGCTTCGGTCAAAATCGTGATCGTCGGCTTGTTAAGATCGGGAAAAACATCAACCGGCAAATTAACCGCAACATAACTTCCCCAAACCAGCAGCAGAGCCGCTATCCCGACGACAATCAGCCGATTATGTAATGACCATTTAATTACTCCGTTTAACATTTATTATTTCTAAGCCAATCTAAAATCGGATAACAGATATTCTTGATCTATTTTTTTTCTTCGAGGTCTTTTATCAACGCTTTCATCTCGTCAATTTCCCGCCGCTGCGCTTCGATGATTGCGTCAGCGAGTTTCCGCACACGCGGATCGGTGATGTTGGCGCGTTCGCTCGTTAAAATCGCGATCGAGTGATGCGGAATCATCGCCTTCATCCACGAAACGTCTTCAATCGTCGCCTGACTCCGAACAAGCCAGAGCCCACCGGCAAAGACAATCAAACTTCCTGCAAGAATTGCCGCATTGACACGCCAATTTTTATACATTCCGAGCATAAACAAAAGCATGATGACCGCCATCGTCGCACCCATCACAAACGTCATATAAAACCGCGTTTCGCTGAAAAAAACGTGATCTAACGAATATGTATTCAGATACATCAAAACGAACATCACAGCCGTTGATGTGGCAATCATTGCTCCAAATTTCAAATAACTGTTTTTCATAATTTCCCCCTTTTTTCCGAACTTCTCTAAATAAATTTTGCTCCTGAATATCTTCGGGCTGTTTTCAGCCATTTCAACTTCCGATAATTATTTTGCCCATTTTGCTTTCCATTCTTCCATCATTTTTATTTCGGCTTCCTGTGCTTTGATGATCTGCGCGGCAAGCGTTTTTATTTCCGGTTTTTCGCTTTTTTGCAACGCTTCTTTTGACATCGTAATTGCGCCTTGATGATGCGGAATCATCATTTCGATAAACGCCAAATCAAATTCCTTATCTTTGGAAGTGGAAAGTTTCGACATATCCATTTTCATCGAATCCGCCATTCCGGGCATTTCCATATTTATCGCGGACGGTTTTCCGGCAAACCATTTTTCGCGCCATTCCTTCATCTGATTGATTTCTTTTTCCTGATCCGTAACGATCTGTCCGGCGAATTTTTTCATATCGGGATTTTGCGTTTTTCCCTCAACCATTTTCGCCATCTCGACCGCGCCCGTGTGATGGGCAACCATCGTATCTATAAATTGCAGATCATACGGTGCATTTGCCGCATTTGGCGCAGTTTCCATTTGTGAATGATTCATATTGGTGTGATTCATATTCGAGTTCATTGGCATCGAATTATTATTCATTCCATTATGATTCATCATCGTATTGTGATTGTTTTCCACTTGGTTGCACGCCGCACCCAAAATGACAATCGCAAATGTTAAAACAAGACCCGCTAAAATTCCTTTTTTCATTGATTTTCTCCTTTTTTACTGCACAATAATTTTCCCTTTCATCATTCCCATTCCGCAGGAAAAGCTGATTTCGCCCGCTTCTTTGGGCGTAAATTCAACCATTACCATTTTACCGACAGGCAGTTTTTTTGTGATATTCAAATCTTTGAAAATGACTTCATTTGCACAATTTTCGGCATCCGTCCGATAGAAAGCAATTTTTATTGGTTCACTTTTTATGAAAGAAATTTCGCTTGGCTCAAAGCCGTTTTTGCTGACCATTACTTTTTTGGCATCGGTAGGAAATTGGACTTCCGAAACTGATTTAACTTTTGCGTCGCTTTCTGTAACATTGACGACAAACGGCACAGTGATAACTTTTCCGCCGCGTTTGAATTGGGCAAAGATCTTGAAAAGACCGCTTTGCGGGAATGAAGTATGTGCCGATACTTTCGATGGACTGAGGCTTTTCATATCGTTCATTTCTGTTTTTTCATCATGCGTGTGCGGCTTGCTTTCGTCCATCATTTCGTTGGAATTAGACTTGTTGCTCATCTCGTGGTCGCCTTCGGAATTTTCCTCTTTCGACATCGGATGCGCGTGAACGAATTTTGTTAAATCCTGACTGATGATCGCAAAATGCGCATATTCGCCGAGATATTTTTCGAGATCTGTAACGGGTTTATTCGTCTTTTCATCAAACACATTGATGTTGAGCATCAATTCTTTTCCGACCAATAATTCAGCATTCGGTTTCATCACGAATTTGAGTCCGTCAATCGTTTTTTCTAACTTTTCATCTGCTTTGAGTTCGACTTTTGTATGTTTTTTTCCCGAAACTTTGAGCATAAAATTCTCAACGATCTGTGGAGAATTTGTCGGCGTAAAATCTGCATAAAGTTTAAAATTTCCGGAGTTTGGAAAGACGTGCTGAACTTTGTATGAGCCGTCTGCCTGCGGTTCGGGATGAATGTGGTAATACTCTGCCAAATCTTCTGAAACAACCATCAAATGCATCGGTTTTTCGTGAACAACCGGCAGATCTTTGACGATTTCGCCTTTTTCATTTTTTACAGTAAATGATAAATCGGTTTGTTCGCCCGCTTTTACTTCCGAGGGATTAGACTTAAACTCGGCTTTGAATTTCGCCGATGTCGTTTCATTTTTTGTTTCGCTGACGGTTTGATTGGTATTTTCTTTTTTAGTTTCAACTGCCGGATTACAACCGATCAGAAACAAACCGGCTGTAAGAATAATTGCAAAAATAAGTGTTTTCATAATGTTTTCGGTTCTAATTTGTCGTCGAACGCATTTGATAAATGCCTTCGGTGACAACTCTTTCACCTTCTTTTAATCCTGATTTAATTTCGTAAAAGTCTGCACCTTCCGTTCCCAAAGCAACCGCGCGTTTTTCAAAAGTTTCACCGCCGTCAAAAACGAAAACGAAGGTTTGTCCTTGTTCGGTAACAACCGCCGCTTTCGGCACGGCAAGAACTTTTTGATTGCCGGTTGTATCAACGGTAATTTCGACAAACATTCCGTCGCGTAATCGGTTGAGCGGATTTTTGACTTCGTAAATGAGCGAAAAGGTGCGTGTTTGTTCGTTGACCGTTTGCCCGATAGAAACGAGTCTGCCGTCGCCATCCGGCGTACCGATGGTATAAACTTCGCCCGACAATGCCGAAGCCGTAAAACTCGCTCTCGTTGATTCGCGCACGAGCGGCAAATCCTTCTCGAAAACCTGCGCTTCGAGTAAAACGGTTGAAAGATTCGCCAGCGATAAAATTTCCGTGCCGGTTTCGATCTGCTGCCCGCTGGTTGCCTTAATTTCATTGATAATTCCGGTAACCGGTGCCGTCAGCGGAAAAATCTTATTCGGCTGATTAATTTTTGGCAAACGGAAAATCGTCTGTCCCGCGCTGGTTTGCTTAATTTGATTGTCGAGCAGACGAACTTGCTGTTCC
>JBBQOA010000219.1:0-7282 GCA_038330465.1 Pyrinomonadales bacterium | reverse complement strand
TTGTCTTTGACGTTTCCCGCAAAGGCGCAAAGTCAAAAAGTAAAGCCAAAGAATAGCAAGATGTTAAGTTAATCAGAAAAGATAATTTCATCGAATCGCCGACTCATTTACAAACTTTTCAATAACTTTTCGGCGTCGCGTTTATAGGCTTCGTCTTCGCGTTCGTGGTTTTTGTTGAGCGGCGCTTCCAAAATCCATTGCCAACGCTCTTTTGCCTTCGCGGTTTGACGATTCGAGAGATACGCGTCGGCGAGAAAAAGATGATTCAGGTAAAAGCGCGGACCGAATTCCAGAGCTTTTTCCAAACACGTCACCGCCTTTTTGTTGTCGCCGACCGAAAACGGAAAACCCGGAGCTTTGTTGTAAAGTCTGCCGAGCACGCGCCACGGTCCGCCGTAAAAATAGCTTTCATCGATTTCGATCACGCGTTCGGTCAGCGTCTTGATCGGCGAAACCAACGAGAGGCTTTTCATGATTCCCTTTTCCTGTCCGTAGTTTCCATAATTGACGGCGAGCCAAAAACTCGCTTCCAACGAATCTTTGTCCGCCTCGACGCCTTTTTCGCCAAATTTGACGCCTTCCTCGAAACAAAAAAGTTTATCGTCCGGCGCGGCAACTTCGCCGAACCAGTAATAGATCTCGGACAATAGCCCGTAAGCCCAAGCGCATTCCGGGTCTTTTTCGACAAGTTCGGTCAGTTCGCCGTAAACCGTGTCGAGATTTTCATCGTTAAGCTCGCGCTCGTCGATGAGGTTTCTGACCATTTTGAAAGTCTTCTGATGTTTCATTCAAAACTCCTGCCGGCAAAATTGATCAACTTTGCCAACGCCTCCGAATCATTTGATATTTATCTATCGATGGATTGTAACTCTTCTTTTATAACCCGTCGAAAGGTAATCTTTCATTCAGACAGCTTTTTAGGAGCGACTTTCGGCAAAGGTTTCTCGAAATGCTGGTAATCCTTGAGGTTTGTCCAGTTGCCGCCCCAATCCCAGCCGAGTTCGATGAATTTTTTGGCGATCGGACTGTCTGAAGTGAAAGTTCCCGGCGCGTTTGGATCATAACTGCCGTTCGGCGGCAAGAGAATTTTGCCTTTGATGTATGGATTCTGCACCGTGTTGATGTCGATCGCTCTGCCGTAAGCGTGGTTCGAAAGACTTCCGCCGCCGGTTTTCTCGCGGTAATTAAACGCCGAAGTGTTGTTGGCGATCATCGAAAGATCGTCGTCCCAGCGTCCGTTTTTGCGAAAATCGGCGTGCGAGATCGGGATCACCGACCGGATCGGAAATTTTTCGGCGAGCGCGAATTTGAAAACTTCTTTGATGTCTTTGACGAGCGCGCGATCGATGACGAGCTGTCCCTGATGAATTTTGCCGTCGAACGAGTAATATTTGAGTTTGACGAGCCGCTGCCGTTCACGAATTTCTTTCGGACAATTCACGTCCAAACCATCGAAAGCCTCTTTCTTCGACATCCGGCTGTCGATGATCGGATTTTTCAGCGTTCCCGCGTCCTGCGCAAAAACAAAGCCCGCCAGCAAACAAAATAACATCGGTAAAAGCGCGGTTTTCTTGAGCATAATCGGAATTATAACCTAAAACCGGCGAATCGTTTTATTCTGCACATTGAAATTATTCCGAAACACAAGGATAATGTTTCATTGATTTTTAGAAAATAAAATAATAACAAATGAGAATTTTAATCACCGGCGGCGCAGGTTTTATCGGTTCGCATCTTTGCGAACGACTTCTAAACGAAGGCAACGAAGTTATTTGTCTCGACAATTTTTTTACGGGCAGAAAGGAAAATATTCTGCACTTGATGGACAATCATCTGTTCGAACTGATCCGGCACGACGTCACCGAGCCGATCTTTCTCGAAGTTGACCAAATTTACAACTTGGCGTGTCCGGCATCGCCGGTTCACTATCAATACAATCCGGTCAAAACCGTCAAAACGAGCGTGATGGGCGCGATCAATATGCTCGGTCTCGCAAAACGCGTCCGGGCGCGGATCTTTCAGGCTTCGACCTCGGAAGTTTACGGCGATCCGGAAATTCATCCGCAGACCGAAGATTACTGGGGAAACGTCAATCCGATCGGACTTCGTTCGTGCTATGACGAAGGAAAGCGCATCGCCGAAACTTTGTTTATGGATTATCACCGTCAGAACAATGTCGATACGCGGATCGTCCGGATTTTCAATACTTACGGACCGAAAATGCTCGAAAACGACGGGCGCGTCGTCTCGAATTTTATTGTCCAGGCACTGCGCGGCGATGATCTGACGATCTACGGGACGGGCGAGCAAACGCGTTCTTTCTGCTACGTTGACGATCTGGTCGAAGGTTTTATTCGTTTGATGAATACCGAGGCGGAAGACATTCATATGCCCGTCAACATCGGTAATCCGGGCGAATTTACGATGAACGAGCTCGCTCGCGAGGTCGCCAAAGCGGTCGGCAAAGAAACTCGCATCACAAATCTGCCGCTGCCGCAGGATGACCCGAAACAGCGTCAGCCGAATATTACGCGGGCACAAGAATTACTCGGTTGGTCGCCGACGATTCCGCTTGCCGAAGGTTTGAAAAAGACGGTTGCCTATTTTGCGGAACGAATCAAAACATCGGACAATAAAAGCGCGAAAGTTTAGGAGAGAAGTATGACGGACGAAGAAAGAATAAAGCACGTCGAAGAAGCGGTTTTGATTATGAAAGATTTGTTGCTCAGACACGAAGAGCGACTCGATAAACATCAAGAAGATAATCAAAACGAAAAAAATGAACGTCTCGAATCTCGCAAGGATTTTGACTTTAAGTTCAATGCTTTGATTGATTCCCAAATAAGAAGCGAATCTGAAATTATAGAAATAAAAGAATCTATCAAAGAGCTAAAAGAAGTTTCTCAATCACAATTAAAAAGAATCGAAAATCTTGAGAATAAGTAGTTTATGAAAATATTAATCACCGGCGGCGCAGGTTTTGTCGGTTCGCATCTGGCGGACAAACTGCACGGCGAAGGACACGAAATAACGATCATTGACGATCTCTCGACGGGACGTTATTCAAACATCGAACATCTCGAAGGCAAAGACGGAGTTCAGCTGATCATTGACACGATCCTCAACGCCAAACTGATGGAAGAACTGATCCGCGAATCGGACCGCGTTTTTCATATGGCGAGCGCGGTCGGTGTTCGTTTAATTATGGAGCAGCCCGTCAAAACCATCGAAACGATCTTTCACGGCACCGACGTCGTGCTCGGGCTTTGCGCGCGCTACCGCAAACGCGTGCTGATTCCCTCGACCTCGGAAGTTTACGGCAAAGGTACGAGCGTGCCGTTTCGCGAAGACGACGATATATTAAAAGGTTCGACCTCGAAACATCGTTGGGCGTATGCCTGCGCCAAGGAATTGGACGAATTTCTCGCGCTCGCGCATTGGAAAGAATCGCGGCTGCCGGTCGTCGTCGTCAGACTTTTCAACACGGTCGGACCGCGCCAAACCGGACAATACGGAATGGTCGTCCCGCGTTTTATCAAAGCCGCGCTCAAAAACGAACCGATTCCGGTGCACGGCGACGGCAGTCAGTCGCGCTGTTTCGGGCACGTTCTCGATGTCGTTGAGGCGCTGACAAAACTGATCGAAACGCCGGAATGTTTCGGCAAAGTGATCAACATCGGCAATCCCGAAGAAATAACGATCAAAGACCTCGCGGAAAAGGCGATCGAAATGACGAACAGCCTCAGCAAAATTCAGTTTATTCCCTACGCCGAAGCTTACGGCGAAGGCTTTGAAGATATGCAGCGGCGCGTTCCTGCTCTGGATAAAGCCAAACTTTTGATCGGCTATCAGCCAACCCGAACGCTTGAAAATATCATCAATGATGTGGCAAACGAATTTCGCCGGGAATTCAAATCCGAAATTGCCAATGCCTAAATGTTTATGAAGATTTTCAGGAATGCCGCTTTTGTTGTTTTTTTACTCGCGTTTTCGAGCGTGTTGGTTTTCGCACAGGAAACCGGCAGCGTCAAGGGCAAGATCCGCAACCTCAAAGGCGATGGCATCAGCGGCGCGACCGTCACGGCGCGGGTTGAAACCAAAGATGTAAAATCCGTCAAATCAGACGCCAAAGGAAATTTTGAAATGATCGGACTTGCGCCCGGCGTTTATAATTTCGTTTTTGAAAGATCGGGCTACGGTTTGGGCGTCAAATACAACGTCGAGATCAAAAAGAAAAGCACCGTCAACTTGGGCGACCGCTTGATCTTGATGGTCGATCAGGGATCGCTCGTGCTGATCAACGGCAGCGTCTATAATCAGGACGGACGCAGCCTGACGGGCGTGAAAATCGAGATCGAACGGGTAAACTCCGACGGTTCGACCAAAAAACTCGGCAGCGGTTATACCAATATCAGCGGCGAATTTACGTTTCGCCAGCCCGAAGGCGCTGCCAAATTTCGCGTCACGGCGGCGCTCAAAGGTATCAGTGAATCAAAAGAGATCTCCGTTGACAGCGCCGGTGTTTATCGGCTGGCGATCACTTTGCAATTACCGAAAGAAGACGACAAATAGTTAAGAATTAAAAATTAAAAATTAAGAATCAAACATTAAGAAATCGCGTCTGAAACACAGTTGTATTTCAGGCGCGATTAGCTTTTAATTCTTAACTTTTAATTAATCGTTTCCGAGATCTGTTCGGTTGGCGACATCGCTTCCATATTTCCGACATCGGTGACGATCAGCGGAAATTCTTCGAGCAAACGCGCATCGGCAAGCGTCTGCACCCAGTAAGTTCCCGCCGACGGAAACACGACATTGACAAAAAACGAAACATTGTCGGTAAAGCCGCCGGGCGCGAGTTCGATCTGCGTCGGCTGCGAAGTGACGACCAATTGGTTTTTGTTCGGCGAGAGGATCCGCACCTCGGTTTGATGATTGCCCGCGCCGCGCCAATGATTGACAACCGCAAATTTGATCAGCGAGATCGGCAGTTTCTCGACCATAATGTTTTGAAAAATGCCCATCAAAGATATCTTGTTGCCCATCTCGATCCGCACGTCGTCGCACAGGAGAGTATAAATGAGTTGTAAATTTTCGTTTGTCATATTCATTTTTTTTAATGCAAAAACGTCAAGAACCGGTGCGTCTTTGCGTTAAAACCCAGTTAAAAATGTTCGTATTTTGAAGAAAGTTCTATTACAAAACATTTTTCATTTTTAAATCGCGCCGTTTTTCCTGAACCACACCTGCAATTTCTGCCACGCTTCTTCGCTTGATTCCTTGTTGAAGCTCGGACGATAATCGGCGTGAAAGCCGTGTCCGGCGTTCGGAAAAACAATTATTTCCGATTTCGATTTGCCTTTCTTTAATTCGTCCTGCATCCTCTGCACCGAATCGAGCGGAATGCCCTGATCGAGTCCGCCGTAAAATCCGATCACCGGAACCTTTAGATCTTTCGCATAATCGATCGGCATCGTCGGCTGCACCGGATTTATTGCACCGGTCGCATTCGGCACCAGACGCCCATACCACGCCGCGCCCGCGTCAACCTTCGGGTTATGCGCCGCATAGAGCCAAACGATGCGACCGCCCCAGCAAAAGCCCGTGATCGAGAGTTTCTTCGTGTTGCCGCTGTTCTTTTTTGCCCACGCAACCGTCGAATCGAGATCGCTCAGCGCCTGCGCATCGGGAATTTTCGAGAAAACGTCGCGCTGAATCTCACGGATCTCCTTGACCGTCTTGACATCGCCCTGCCGCGCATAGAGCGCCGGCGCGATCGCCAGATAGCCGAGCTTGGCAAACCGCCGCGCGACGTCCTGCACCCATTCGTGGACGCCGAAGATTTCGTGGATGACGAGCACGACGGGAAACTTTTTGCCTTTTGTGTCGGGCATCGCGCGATACGCGGGGATTTCGCCGTCCGCGACCGGGATCTTTACTTCGCCTTCGATCAAACCTTTATTGTCGGTCGTGATGCGGGTCTGCGCCTGGATCGGCGTGACGGCGGCGGCAAACAATCCGGCGGCAAAAATTGATGTGACAAAAAATTCGCGGCGGTCAAGTCGCGGCGCGGTCGGCTCTGAATTACTGATATCTTCGTACATTTTTTTCTCCCTTTGACGTTTTTATTAAATTTTTACTTTTCCAAGCGGCTAGGTCAAGAGTATAATCGATTTTAGATATTAGATTTCAAATTTCGGATTTGTTTTTATCAGCAATGACTTCGTTTTTTCAGAAGTCGTTTCGCTGTTTCAAAAAATCCGAAATCTGAGATCTAAAATCCAAGATCCAAGATGTTGTTATACGGTTTAATTTGTCTATCTCTAAGTCTGGCAGGCGTTTCAGGGCTGCAATTTTTTTATATGGCATACCTCGAACGCATCGACCAATCCCGAAAAAGACGCCTCCGCGAGCTCGAACGACATTGCAAATACCTGACCAAACGCCTCAAAGACACCGAACAGCAGATCATCGAGCAAACCGACTTTATCGAAGCCATCTATGAAGAATTCGAGACGGAAGATGAAGAAGAAGTCTGGGCAGATGTCATCGAAGACCGCTAAAGATCACGGATAAAACCCTGACAACATAAACTCGTATTGCCAATTTTTTCATCGAGATCAGCCTCGAGCGATCAATATTATATAATCAAGCTCTTCGACGTTTGAGTTTCAATAAAGTCTCCGCTTGAAATAATTCAATCGTGAAAAGTGACGATCGTCGCGCCCCAGCTGCCGGAGAGTTCGTCGGCGGTTTTGAAGGATTTGACGAACGGCGTTTGTTCCAATATTTTTTTGACGGTTTCGCGTTGGACGCCGATGCCTTTGCCGTGGATGATGCGGACGAGGCGAAAGCCTTTTTTATGCGCTTCGTCGAGATAGGCTTTCGTGACGGCTTTGACATCGCGCGGCGCAAAGGCGTGCAGGTCGATCGAATCGGTGATCTCCAATTCGATCGAATCGCCGAAAGGGTTTTCTAAATCGAGGTTTTCGTTTTCGTTCATATTTTTAACCTGAGTTCGACATAAGCCGTCGAAGACGGTGATATATTTGTAGCCCATAACGCGAGTTATAGGAACAGTTACAACACAATTTCAAGCGGTTGAATAACCGCGACATACGGTTTATGTCGCCATTTTCAATGGCTTTATCAAAATCTTGATGATTAAACCCACGATTGGCATCGTGGGCTACAAAGATACCGTCGGTTTCACCGACTAAATCTGAATTTCTTACATCGAATTCAGGTTATTTTCAAAGACAAAACAAAATGATATTTGAAC
>JBBQOA010000218.1:0-7324 GCA_038330465.1 Pyrinomonadales bacterium | reverse complement strand
TTTTAATTGAAGGCGGAAAACTCATTGATGTTAAAGATGCGTCGCGGAATACCGGCACAACCTTGAGCGTCCGTGATTTGTTTTTCAACACACCGGCGCGCCGCAAATTTATGCGTTCGGAAGCGACCGAAAATTATCATTTGACGCAAATCATCCAGCATTACGCGCTCGCGCATCCGGAAATTGCCTTTACTTTAACGAGTAACGGTCGCGAAATTTTGCGCGTTTCGCCCGCCAAAGATCTGCGCGAACGCGCCTTTCAAATTTTTGGCGCGAATTTGATCGAAAGTCTGTTGCCGATTGCGGGCGGACGCGAATATGTCGCCAAAATTTCGGGTTTTGTGTCGGCGCCGCGTGAACGGCGGACGACGCGCGATGCGCAGTATTTCTTTGTCAATCAACGATTTGTTAAGGATAAGACGATCGCAGGCGGATTGCTCGAAGGTTTTCGTTCAGTATTGCCGCACGGCGTTTATCCGGTCGCGTTTCTTTTTCTCGAAATACCGCTCGATGAACTTGACGTCAATGTTCATCCCGCCAAAACGGAAGTCCGTTTTCGCCGTTCCGAAGCTGTCAAGGAAACGATCGCCGAAGCAATTCGCGAATCGCTCGCCAAAGCCGGAATCGTTCGTCAACAGGAATTGAAAATGGAAAACGATGCGTTCAATGAAATAAAGCAAGAATTTCAAATTTCAAATTTCAAATTACAAAACGAAGAAAGATTACCCGAACAAACTCAAATAAATTTTCATCACGCGATAACCGAAAAGCAATTGCCGGATCAAATCTTTCAAAAATTTGAAGAAAAGCCCGAAAAATCTATTGAAGTAGCTGAAAACGACAAATCAAACTCGCCTGATAAATTTGAAAGTGAAGTATTTTCCTCGGATTTTGAGCAAAAAGCGACGGATTTGATCGCTGACCAATCTGAAACAGTAAATTTCAAGTCTGAGATCGGCGAAATTCAAACGGCAAAATCCGAAATCCGAAATCCGCATTACTTGATTGAAATGCCGCCCGTCGATTCGGCGGTGAAGGTTGTCAAGCGGGCGGAGGTCGAGCAATTTTCGGCGGCGAAGGTTCGCCCGATCGGACAGCTTCACGACAGTTTTATCATTGCGGTTGACGATGAAGGAATGCTTTTGATCGATCAGCACGTCGCGCACGAACGAATCTTGTTCGATAAATTCAGAAAAAAGGAAACGCAGCGAAAGATCGAATCGCAAAATCTATTATTGCCCGAAACATTTGATCTGACACCGGCGCAAAGTCAGGCGTTTTCGATTGTCGAAGAAGAACTCGAATCGCTCGGTTTCGGTCTGATGCGGCTTTCGGGCAGAACCGTCGCGATCAAAAGCGTGCCGACCGATCTGCCGCCGTCGCAAGTTCGCAATCTGCTGGCGGAAATTCTGGATGCGATCGAGGCGGACAAGCGCGGCGATGCCAAAGCCACTCTGCGCGATGATATTGCCGCGAGCTTAGCTTGCAAAGCCGCCGTCAAGATCAATATGAAGCTGACGCCGGAAAAAATGCAATGGCTCATCGATCGGCTTTTGATCACCTCTTCACCGACCACTTGTCCGCACGGGCGACCCGTTATTTTGCGTCTGACAATGAAGGATATCGAACGCGGTTTTCACCGGACATAAAAAAAAAATATTTTTAATAAAAAAAGATAACCTTTTGTTGGCGGGTTGCGTAACAAAAGTGTAATACTTGAAATACAAAATCATCCCGGGGTTTTTCAACTAAAAAAAGGAGATATAGATTAATGAGCAAAACTACAGTTTTTGCAAGACTTAGGTCTTTGTGTTTTCTGACTTTGGCAATTGCTATTTGTGGCTTTTATCAGGTAAAAGCGCAATCACAGGCGACCAACGGTCAGATTGAAGGTGTCGTCGCAGACTCAAACGGCGGAGCAGTTGCGAATGCCACGGTGACCGTCAAAAACATCGGAACGGGTTCGGAAAGAACAGTCACGACCGATGTCAGCGGTGTTTATCGAGTGCCCCTTCTGCCGCTCGGCGCGTATCGAATTACGATCGAAGCGCCAAATTTCAAACGTTATATTCGCGAGGGCGTTACTTTGACGACGGGACAAATCGCGACGGTTGATGTCGCACTCGAAGCGGGCGATGTTTCGGCAACCGTGACGATCACGTCAGACGCGCCGGTCGCCGATCCGGGCAAAATTGATGTCGGGCGCGTGATGAATGCGCGCGAAGTGCAAAACCTTCCGCTCGTTTCGCGAAATCCCTATAATTATTCGCTGCTTCAGGCAAATGTGACGGGTCGCCCGAATTCTGAATTCGGCGTTCCGAGAATTAACGCCAACGGCTATGCGCGGCGGACAAATTATCAACTCGATGGCAACAATAACACGCAGGGCGATCGCGCCGGCATTCGTTTGATGCCGATCTCCGAAATATTCGTCAGTGAAGTTCAGCTTGTCACCAACGGATTTTCAGCCGAATTCGGCAATACGCCGGGCTTGATCATGAACGCGATCACGCCATCGGGAACAAATGGGTTTCACGGTTCGGCAAGCTATCGTTTTCGCCGGACACCGTTCTCGTCGCGACCTTTCAACACGTCGCCGACAGCCCAAAAACCGGGAACGAAAGTCGATGACGTTGCCGGCGCGATCGGGGGGCCGATCATCAAAGATCGCTGGCAGTTTTACACCGGTTATGAATACGTCAAGCGCGATCTGGGCGGCGAACCGGCACGTACGATCACGATTTCCGCAGCTAATCAAGCGGCTTTGATCGCTGCGGGCGTTCCGGCAGCGGCTTTCCCGTCATTTATTCCCGCCGCGCAGAAGGTCAATTTCTTTATTGTCCGTTCGGATGCTCAATTGAATGACGCAAATCGTTTGACCGGACGATACAATTATTTCAAAAATCTTTCGCCCGATAACATCGGCGGCGGTTTAACGACTTTGCAGCGCAGTATTGATTTTAACGATGTTTCGTATTCGATCGGCTTACAGTTGAATTCAATAATTTCAACCAAGGCATTGAACGAATTCCGCTATCAATATGCGACCCGTAATTCGCAGAATTTACCGAACGCCAATTCCGGAACCGGACCCTCGATCGTTATTTCGGGTGTTGCAAATTTCGGCGCACCTGAAAATGCCAATACGATTTCGCCGCTTCAAACGACAAATCAAATTCAGGATAATGTGACTTATTTGTTTGGTAATCACTCGGTCAAATTCGGCGGCGGTTTTACCCATTATGCCGATTCACGTCGTTCAGGGATTTTTTACAGATATACTTTTCCGTCGATTGCCGCCTACACGCAAGCTGTCACCGGTACAAATCGGCTCAGTTATTCTCAATATGTCGAAGCTTTCGGAAATCCCGAAATCAAATTTAACTCGACTTTTTACAATTTTTTTGCCCAAGACGATTGGAAAGTCACGCGCAAATTAAAATTCAATTACGGTTTGCGGTATGACATTTATAACATTCCGAAAGCTGATTCGACCTCGCCGTTTCCGACATCGCAAAAATTTAAGGTCGATAAAAATAATTTTGCCCCGCGCTTAGGTATTGTTTATGCTTTGCGTGACGGCAATCGTCCGACTGTAATTCGTGCAAGCGTCGGGATTTATTACGATGTACCTTATTCGGATATGTATTTGCGGGCTCTGCAAAACAACGGAAGTCCGAAATATTTTAATTTTACTTTCGGACCGACAACCGTTGGCGCACCTTCATTCCCGAATAATTTAGGCACGCTTCCGGCTGGGACAGCACTTCCCCGGCAGAGTATCGATACGGTTTCAGCTGATTTCAACAGTTTGTATGCGATCCATACCAATGCCCAGCTTGAACAGGCAATTACAAATGATCTTTCGGTGACGGTCGGATTTATCCATTCGAGCGGTCGACATATACCGGTTTATCGAAATATCAATTGTCTTCCGACCGGCGGAACGCTTGCCGACGGTCGTTTGATCTATGGAACAAGAAATGTAAACAATACGCTTGCGCCTTGTACGAACAGATTATTTACGCAATTCCAGAATATTTTGTCGGTTGAATCGGTCGGTAACTCCAACTACAATGCTGCTACTTTTCAATTTGCAAAACGTTTCTCGAAAGGTTATCAATTCAATATAAACTACACTTTGTCGCGTTCGACCGATAATGCTCCCGAGCAAAATCTGGTTGCTGCTTCCACTTTGACGCTTTCCGCTCCTGAAAACGGAGCATTTGATAAAGGCAAATCGCTCGCCGATCAGACGCATACATTTGTGATGAGTTTTGTCGGGCGACCGCAATTTAACATTGAAAATAAAACCTTGAAATATCTTCTGAACAATAACCAACTCGGGTTTATCGCAACTGCCAACAACGGCGAAACATATAACATTATCACCAATCAGGATTTAAATGGTGACGGTGTTTTTGTTGATCGCCCGGTCGGCATTGTCAGAAACAGCGGAAGAACGCCAAAGCAGTTCAATGTCGATCTGCGTTATTCGAGATTTTTCCCGATCACCGAAAGATTCAAGATCGAATTTTTTGCCGAAGCGGTAAATATCTTTAATATCAACAGTGTGTATCAATTCAACAATACGACACTGACGAGCGGGTTCGACCTGGTGACCGGAAATTTGTCCGGCAGCCTGCCCGATTTCAGCACGCGGGGCGTGACGTCGCTTGACAGCCGACAATTTCAGCTCGGCTTTAAGTTTTCGTTCTAGATGAGGATTTGCAATGACGGCTTTTCTAGCCGTCATTGCAATATTCAGACAATGGAAAATAACGAAATCGAACAAAAAATTGAAGTTCAGGAATTACCGGATTCGTGGTGGTATCGCGTTTATATTGCGGTGATCATCACGACGATCCTGGTGATTTCGGCTTTGTGGACTTTCTCCAAGCATTTTTCAAGCTAAACTTTAACAATGAAATTTCTAGATTGGTCGGTCGTCGTCGCTTATTTGGCTTACGTTATATGGGACGGCATCCGGATGACGAAAAACAGCGGCAGTGCCGAAGGGTATTTTCTCGCCAATCGAAGTCTGCCGTGGTGGGCGGTCGGTCTTTCGGTGATGGCAACGCAGATGTCGGCGATCACGCTTGTCGGGACAACCGGACAGGCTTATTCCGACGGAATGCGGTTTATCCAGTTTTATTACGGTTTGCCGCTCGCGATGGTCATTTTATGCATCACGGTCGTGCCGTTTTTTTACCGCGCCAATGTTTTTACGGCTTATGAATATCTCGAAAAGCGTTTCGATCTGAAAACCCGGACGCTGACGAGCTTCTTTTTTCTGATGTCGCGCGGGCTCGGGGTCGGCGTGATCATCGCCGCGCCAGCCGTTATTCTTTCGATCGTTTTGGGTTGGAGCGAGATCGTCACGATCTTTGCGATCGGTTTGACGACGACCTTTTACACGATGGTCGGCGGCGTTCAAGCCGTGACCTGGACGGACGTTAAGCAGATGGTCATCATCTTTTTCGGGCTCGGCGTTTGTATGTTTATCATCTTGTCGAATTTCCCTGTCGGCGTCGGTATTACTGACGGTCTGCATCTTGCCGGCGCGCTCGGAAAATTGACGACCGTTGAAACGAGTTTCGATCTGACCGAGAAATACACGATCTGGTCGGGAACGATCGCCGGACTATTTCTTTTTCTATCGTATTTCGGCTGCGATCAAAGTCAGGTTCAAAGATTTTTGACGGCGAAATCGGTTTCGCAGGGCAGAACATCGCTGCTGATGAGCGCGTTTTTGAAGATTCCGATCCAGTTTATGATTCTTTTGATCGGCGTGCTGGTTTTTGTCTTTTACCAATTCCAAACGCCGCCGATGATTTTCAATCAAGTGCAGGCGGATAAAGCGATTGCCGCGAAATCGGCGGATTACGGGCAGCTCGAAAACGAATACAAACAAATTCACGCGAGCCGTGAAAAAGCGGCGCTCGATTTTATCAGTGCCGAAAAGGGAAACGATCCGGCGGCGCTCGATTCCGCGCGGCAGAAGTATCGCGAAACAAATAAAGAATTTAACGATTCCCGCAAAAAAGCCACCGAATTTATCAAGGCGACGAACAACGACGCAAATTTTAATGACGTTAACTATGTTTTTCCGGTTTTCGTTATTCAAAATATGCCGATGGGCGTGATCGGTCTGATCATCGCGGCGATCTTTGCGGCGGCGATGTCTTCGATCTCGGCGGAATTGAACGCGCTCGCGACGGCTTCGACGATCGATTTTTACAAGCGCCATTTCAAAAAGGACGGCACCGACAAGCAGTATGTCTTTTTCGGAAGGATCGCGACCTTTATCTGGGGAATGTTCGCCTGTGTCGTCGCGATATTTGCGACCAATCTCGGTTCTTTAATCGAGGTTGTCAATACATTCGGTTCTTATTTTTACGGTTCATTGTTAGGCGTTTTCGTGCTCGCGATCGTCGTTAAACGGGCGCGCTCAAGAGGCGCGTTTTTGGGGCTTTTGACAGGGATTTCGTCGGTCGCATTCGTCGGCGGATATCCTTGGCTGTCCGCAAAATGGCTCGAGTATTTCGGTCGAAACGACCTTTGGAATATTGTCGAAACACTTGGCATCCAATATTTATTCAAAATTGAGTTTTTATGGTTTAACGTCATCGGTTGTCTGGTCACGGTGATCGCAGGTTATCTAATTAGTTTGACAGTTCGGGAAGATTCAAAATGAAAAATACAAAATTAAATATCATTCTTTCGGCGTTTTTATTATTTACTTTTTTTCCATATACCTTTTCGGTTAAATCGCAGGTGCGACCTGTTTACGATATGGGCGCAATCGGCTTAGGACAAATCTTAGAGCGTTTGCAAACGACCGCGAGCGCAATGCACACCGGCGCGCATCCCGACGATGAAGATTCCGGATTGCTCGCTTATCTCGCTCGCAAGGAGCAAGCACGAACGGTTTATCTTGCCTTAAATCGCGGCGACGGCGGACAAAATGTGATCGGTGAAGAATTATTCGAACCGCTCGGCGTGATCCGCTCCGAAGAACTTCTTCAGGCGCGTCGTCTCGACGGCGGCGAACAAATGTTCACACGCGTGATGGATTACGGTTTTTCAAAAACCCGTGAAGAAGCGACGCGCATTTGGGGCGAACAATTGACGCTCGGCGATATGGTCAGAGCGATCCGCAAATTTCGCCCGTTGGTCATTATTTCGCGTTTTTCGGGCACGCCTGCCGATGGACACGGACAACATCAGCTCGCCGGATATCTAACGCCGATCGCTTTCAAAGCGGCGGCTGACCCGAAAATGTTTCCCGAACAATTAGCGGAAGGTTTAGGACCGTGGCAAG
>JBBQOA010000217.1:0-7361 GCA_038330465.1 Pyrinomonadales bacterium | reverse complement strand
CAAATTCCGCCGCGCTGACTGAATCAACGCCGTCGGTCAGCGCGACAAGCGCCCGACGCCCACGAAATTCGTCTTTCGGTTTTTCGTTGAAAACCTTTTCGGCGACCTGCAAAAGACTGTCGTAATACGGCGTACCGTTGCTTGTTTTGACCGCGTCCAAAACCGCTTTCAGTTTATTGCGGTCGTCGGTCAAAGCATTCAAAACTTCGCTGACCGCAAAGGCTTGTTTGGCATCGCGCTCGGTTTTATAGGAAATCACGGAAACCTTGTCGCCGGCTCGAAGCGAGGCGATAAAATTGGCGGCGGCGCGTTGGATCAGCGCGAGATCCGCGCGCGTCGAACCTGAAGTATCGAGCAACAAGGCGACTTCGAACGGCGCGTTGGTCGCGGCAAATTCCGCCGTTTCCTGCTTTTTGCCGTCTTCATAAATAACAAAATTGCTTCTTTTGAGATTGAGGATCGGCTTGCCGCTTTTGTCCGTCACGACCACCGGCACATCGACAAGCTGCGTTTCAACCCGGATCACTTCGTCATCTTTATCGGTTTGCGCCGAAAGATTAAAGGTCAGAGCCGAAATATATATAAGCAGTAAAAAAAATCGCGCCGCTTTCATCTCTTCTACAAAATTACTCCGTTTTTTTGATTTTAGCAGAAAATTAATTTATCACATTAATTTTTTTTAAACTTCCCTAGATGCGACTTACCAATTTCCAAAGTTTTTATGTTATTCTTACTCAAAATGTAGATTTGCAAACAAAGTCCCTTTCACCAGCGTTTTTGTGTTTTTAAAGACAGTCGCAGGTATCTGTATTTCTATACATTTAAAATATTAAATCAGCTATTTTTGAAGAGGAGAATAATGAACAAAAAATTTGCTTTAGGCATTTTGTCTATTTTAGCGGTCATTACGAGCGTAGTTTTTATTACTTCTGCATCGGCAGAAAAACTTTCGATTAAGAATGATACCAGTCATTTTCAACCAACTGACACTCCGCTGTTAGTTGAAGATTTCACCTATACGGTAGGGTCGGCGTTAACCGCCAACAATTGGACAGCGCATAGTGCAGGCGGAACAAACGCGATTGTTACTTCTGCCCCGGGTTTGACATTAACCGGCTATCCTTCGTCCGGCGTGGGTAATGCCGTTAGTATGACGACCAGCGGCGAAGATGATAACCGAACTTTTGCCGCGCAGTCAGCCGGCGCCGTATATGCGGCATTTATGGTTAATACAAGCGATGCCGCAGTTGATGCGATTGGCGGATATTTTTTCCATTTCGGACCTGATCCGATCGGCTCGACGTTTAGAGGCAGGGTTTTTATCAAAAAAGATGCTTCTAATAACATTGCATTTGGTATTTCAAAGGCGGCAACCGCAGCTCCGGATGTTGCATTCACGCCATTTAACTATTCGCTTAACACAACCTATCTCCTCGTCGTAAAATATACGATCGTGGCTGGCGCGACAAATGATACGGTTGATCTTTTTGTCAGCACGACAACTCCGGCAAGCGAACCGGCAGCAACTGTATCCGCAACGGATATTGCTGCACAAACAGACATTAATCCGGGGTCAGTTGCCCTGCGGCAAGGGGCGGCGGCGACTTCCCCGACAATCAGAGTTGATGGCATTCGCGTTGGAACTACCTGGGCAAGTATTACCCAGGCAGTTGTCGCGCCGACCCAGCACATCGTTGATTTTGACGGCAACGGCAAAACCGATTTCGCGGTCGTCCGAAACACCGGCGGCGGTGTAGGCGGGCAGATAACCTGGTATATCGGTCTCAACGGACCGGGCACGACCTATGCTTCTCAATGGGGCATTTCAGGCGATACATTTTTGCCGGTCGATTTTGACGGCGACAATAAATCGGACATTGCTGTCTGGCGCTCGGGCGCACCGACCGTTGCGGCTTTCTATATTCTGCAAAGCCAGACCAATACCTTGCGCATCGAACTTTTTGGACAGACGGGCGATGACCCGAGCGTTGTCAGCGATTATGACGGCGACGGCAAAGCCGATCCGGCGGTTTATCGCGCCGGCGCAAGTGCCGGATTGCAAAGCACCTGGTATTATCGCGGTTCGTTAAATAATCCGTCAGGCAATGTCACGTTCGTTCCGTGGGGACAAAACGGCGATTTTCCGGCACCGGGCGATTATGACGGCGACGGCAAAGGTGATTTTGTGATTCAACGCAACAACGGCGGCGGACAGGCTCGTTTCTGGTTGCTACAGACAACTGCCGGATTTGATTCGGTCGTTTTTGGAACACCGACCGATGTCATCGTTCCGGGTGACTATGACGGCGACGGCAAAACCGATATTGCGACTGCTCGCGCCAGCGGCGGAAATCTAATATGGTTTGTTCGTCCGAGCACGACGGGTGTCGTCAGCGGCACTCCGTACGCAACGTTCGGCGCGTCAGCCACGGATTTCTTTGCACAGGGCGATTATGACGGTGACGGCAAGACGGACGTCGGGATCTGGCGAGCGAGCGCGACGCCTGGAGCCAGTACTTTCTGGGTTCTCGGAACCACGAGCGGGGCTTTTAGCGTTCCGTTCGGCGCGAACGGCGATTTTCCGGTGGCGCGTTACAATTCGCACTAATTCGGGCGATCCAAGTAAAAGAAAAGACCAAGCGACTTTTGTCGCTTGGTCTTTTTTCGATTTTCGAGTGCTTAATTTGCGATCATCCGACAATAGCAATAGACAAATTCCTGAGTCGTCTGAAAAGGCGTTTCATGTGTCTCAGCAAGGCTTTTGACGAGTTTAAAATTCCTTCCGAATTCAGAATGCATCGTTTCTGGGCTGTATCGGACAACATCTAAACCGCTGCATTTTTGCGGACCGTTCAAGCCGAAAGAAGCGACAATGATATGTCCGCCGATTTTTAGCGAACGCATCACGAGTTCGACATATTTTCGGCGGTCGTTTTTATCCGTCAAAAAGTGAAAAACGGCGCGGTCATGCCAAACATCGTAATGGTTTTCGGACAACGAAGCCTGCGTGATGTCGGTTTCGATCCATTCGATCTGCGCCGCTTTTTCGCCGAGCCGTTCTCTGCTCTTTTCCAATGCTTTGGCGGAAATGTCCAAAACCGAAACGTCGGCAAACCCATTTTCGAGCAAATCATCGGCAAGTGTCGAACTTCCGCCGCCGACATCAATAATTGCCGCATCTTTGCCGACATTCGCGTTTAAGATCAGCCGCACGGAATTGTCCAAATGTTCACGAAACCAACTAATTTGGCGGTCAGATTTTGTTTCATAGACGGTTTCCCAATGCGCCTTTTTATTCATTTCCCGACCTCATCTTCCGCCGGATTTTCCGCATTTTTTCCGCGCCGAGACTCGACGCGACAAGCTCCGCGCATTCAGGTATTAACGCCGAGTTTCGGCAAAATCACGAGTTGTAATAAAAGCCAAATCGCAACAAATCCAATTAACCAAAATAATTCGCTCATTTTTTTATTCTCCCAAAATCAGTTTCGCCGTCCGCCGCTGCAACGCTCGAAGGCGGGCAGATGGTTTTCTTCCGATGCCCGCTGCAATGCGCGGTAAACGATCAAAATATCTTCGCGCCGGGTTGTTTCAAACAACTTTTTATACAGATCGCGATTCGCAATTTCCGCTTCAACTCCGGCTTTGCAGGCTTGGGCGACGCTTTGAAATTTCGGCGCGCTGCCGATCCATTTATTTTCGGGAACCGGCACTTTATACGTTTCAAAAACCTGTTTCAATCTTTCCGCGTGCGTTGCTTCGGCTTGTTGAATATTACTGAACGGAGGCGGATTATTGAAATTTTTATTCACTTCGTCGTAAGTCGCCCAGGCGTGATATTCGTCGTTCAAAGCCAGCAGCAGCCCTTCGATCTCTTCTTTTTTCAAATCGCTTTTGTAGCTTGCAAAATCGAAATCGCAAATTTTGCATTCATTTTCCGCATTCGGCGTTTTTTCAATTTGAGGAACCGGCGTCGCACCGGCAGTCGGCTGATTTATTTGTTTTTGGCTTTGATTCATCTGTCCCTGACCACAAGCTGATACGAAAGCCAAGGCTAAAATAATTGTAAAAATTTTCATAACACCTCCTTTTCAAAGGAAGCGATTAAGTTTTCACTCAATCGCTTCCGTCCTTAAGAGTTCGCGCAAGCCGTCGCGGAAACTTCCGTCTCAAAATCCGCATCCATCCAAGCCTGTGTGCCGCCCGCGACGTTATAAACTTTTTTGAATCCGGCATTTTCCAAAATGCTCGTGCCGAGACTCGAACGATAACCGCTCTGACAAATAACATAGGTCGGCGCATTCGGGTCGAGCTTGTCAATTTCTTTTGACAAAGCATCGAGCGAAATATTCAAAGTTTGCGGCGCGTGACCGTTGGCGTGTTCGGCAACGCGCCGCACGTCAACAAATTGCAGAACTTTGCCGGCGTCGGTCAAGTCTTTGACTTCGGCGACCGAAACTTGCTCGATCGCACTTGTTTTGTTCGCGAAATCTGTCATCAAAATAAATCCTTTGACCGTTTCGATGCCGACCCGCGCAAGCCGCATAAAGGCTTCGTCAACCTGCGCGGGCGTATCCGCCGCGATCGCGATCGGCGTGCCGATCGCGACGAGCGTGCCCGCCCACGACGCAAATTGTCCGCCGAGTCCGATGTTGATCGCATTCGGAACGTGCGCCGCGCCGAATTCGGTATTTTGACGTACATCCAAAACCACGCCGTCAAAATTTTCGATCTCTGCGGTTGAAAATGCGACCGGTTTCGGCAAATCTTCCAAAGCCTTTGAGCCTTCCAGGTTTTTCGCCGCGCTTTTCGGGAAATACGCGGGAACTTCAGGTTGATCGGCGGCAACGATCTTGACGAATTCTTCTTTCGTCATCGGCTGCAGCGCGTAATTGAATTTTCTTTGATTGCCGAGCGTTGACCAAGTTTCTTTGGAAAGCGATTTTCCGCACAAACTGCCCGCGCCGTGTGCCGGATAAATTTCGGTTTCATCGGGCAGCGGCAGAATTTTTTCGTGCAGCGAATCGTAAAGCATCGCGCCCATTTCGGCAGCGGTAAAACCTTTCGAGCCGATCAGATCGGGACGACCGACGTCGCCGATAAAAAGCGTGTCGCCGGTGAAAAGCCGGTCGGTTTCGCCCGCCCTCCGCGCCAAAATGCAGATGCCTTCGGGTGTGTGTCCGGGCGTTTCGAGAAATTTAAGGTTGATCTGTCCGACGTTCAATTCGTCGCCGTCTTTGACCTTGTGCGTCGGAAAAGTCGTCTTGGCACGTTGTCCGTAAATGATTTCCGCGCCGGTTTTTTGGGCGAGTTCGAGGTGTCCGCTGACAAAATCGGCGTGCGAATGCGTTTCGATAATGTATTTTATCTTTTGATCATTCGCCGCCGCTTCGTCCAAATATTGCTGAACATCGCGCTGCGGATCAATGATCGCCGCCTCCGTGCCCGACCCGATATAATAGGATGCGTGTGACAAACAGCCCAAATAAAATTGTTTGAATTTCATAATTTTAACCTCCGAAAACTTAATAACTTTTATCAATTCTAAAACAAAACCGCGTAATTTTTCACAAATAAGAGTACCGCAACGACTAAAACAAGAACCGCAAACATTTTTTGCAAACGATGAGCCGCTAATTTGTGCGACAAAATCGTTCCCAAAATCGTTCCGCCGACCGCTAAAAGCATGACCAGCGCAGTTAAAGACCAATCGAAATGATTTTGACTCGCGTGACCGATTAATCCGGCAATACAATTTAGAAAAATCACAAAAAGCGATGTACCGATTGCTTTTTTCATCTCTAACCCGCCAAACATGACGAGCGCGGGAACGATCAAAAAGCCACCGCCGACACCCAAAAATCCGGTTAAAACTCCGACCCCGAAACCCGCCAAAATGGCTTTCCACAAAATTTGTTTGGGCGGCGTTTGGTCGTCAGCGTAGTTTTTTCGCCAGAGCATCGAAACCGCGACAACAAACATTAAACCGCCAAAAATCAAAAGCAAAACACCGGGCGAAACTAGTCTTGTCAACGGCGAACCTAAAAATGCGCCGAAAATTCCGGCAATACCGAAAAGCAAGCCGCTCGAGACGTTGACGTTATCGCGTCGATAATGCAAATACGAGCCGAAAAGACTTGTCGCGCCGACGACCGCCAGCGACATCCCAACGGCTTCGTGCGCTTCAACTCCGAGAAAGTAAACCAAAATCGGAACTGTCAGAATCGAACCGCCGCCGCCGATCAGCCCGAGAGATAACCCGATCGCCGCGCTCAAAATCAAACCGATGTAAAAAATCAGTATCAACTAATACTCCTTAATTATAGTAAAAGGAGAACGCAGATTGAAAAATCAGACAAACTACCCCCGTTGTTTGTGAAATTTAACAATCCGCGTTCCCGCCGCTCAGTCCGCCGTAGAAACTTTCGTTTTGCTACTTTGAACCGGACGATTCCATGGCATTTTCAATAACATCATTCCCATCGCACAAGAATCCGTAACTGCCGCAAGGACTAATCCGGCGCCGACAAATCCGGACAATCCGATAAAGTACGGATGCACGAAAACACTCAGCAAAACTCCGACTAAAACTAATAATCCGGCAGTAAATCGCACTTGTCTTTCCAATGCCCAAGGCGCTTTATCATCTTTTTCAAATGGCAGATCTTCTTTTTTCCAAGCTTCAAAACCGCCCGCAACATTTATGACATTTGTAAAACCGAGCGATTTTAATTTCCTTTGCGCTTCGCCCGAACGTCTGCCGCTGCGACACATTACATAGATCGGCTTGGTGTGATCGAGTTCCGCGTGGCGATTTTCAAGTTCACCGAGCGGAAACAGATTTGCACCGGCAACTCGACCACCCGCAAATTCCGCAGATTCGCGGACGTCAACCAATTGGAATTCTTCATTTCCTATTTTTTCGTTCAATGTTAAAACTGTGCATTCACTCATAATTTATATTGTAAAATCTACTTAACAATATAACCATATAGTTATACCACTTAAATGTCAAGCGCTAATCGACAATTCAAGAAAAATTTCTGAGATTTTTGATCAAAAAAGGCATATATTATATAGAAGAAACTTTTAATTGAGAGGCTGATTTCTGACCCACAAGAAATCTTGAACAACCGAGGTAAAAATATGGCAAAGAAAAAACTGACTATAAAAGGAATTACTTTTCCGGATTTTGGCGACGACAAAAGCAAGAAAAATTTTCGGCTTGTTTTCTACATTGCTTACACAGATCAGAACGGTGATGAAGTGGCGACGATAGTTTCAAAACCGGACAGCGGCGAGTGGCAATGGCGAAAATCAAGCAAAGATTTTTATCTGCCGGAAAAAATTGTCGGAGATTC
>JBBQOA010000216.1:0-7374 GCA_038330465.1 Pyrinomonadales bacterium | reverse complement strand
CACCAGAGCCTCCAAATTTCTTTTCGGGTTCGTCTATCGGCAGGACGCATCGCTTTGAACGATGAAAAATAGGTTCGAATCCTTTACCCGAAGTCAAACTTTTCTGGGTGTTCCGCAGACGGCTAAACGGGCTTGTTTTGGAAACAAGTGTTCGCAGGTTCGAATCCTGCTACCCAGACCAATTTTGATTTGAAATTTCAAATTTGAAATCTCAAACATCGCTGCCGACGTGGTCTAAACGGCAAAGACGCGAGTTTTAGAAACTCGTTAATGTGAGTTCGAATCTCACCGTCGGCACTTTTATTTCAAGGGTTGGTGATGTAACTGACAGCATCGAAGTCCTGCAAACTTCGTGTAAGGGTTTGAATCCCTTCCGATCCACCAAAATGATTTTAGATTTTAGATTTCGGATTTTGGATTGAAAAATACATTCAAAAATCCGCAATCCACTATCCGAAATCGTTCCGCGCGTGTAGCCCAATTCGGCAGAGGCAATTGGCTTAAACCCAAAAAATGTAAAAGTTCAAATCTTTTCACGCGCATTTCGCGAGGACGTAGGCAAATCGGTGATGCCGCCAGACTTTCAATCTGGAAATTGCGGGTTCGAGTCCCGTCGCCCTCATCTCGATTTTGGATTTTGGATTTTGGTTTTATTTACTTCAATCCGAAATCCAAAATCCAAAATCCGCAATCCAAATGCGAGCATCGCCAAGATGGTTTAAGGCGTTGGTTTGCAAAACCAATCATCGTCGGTTCGAATCCGACTGCTCGCTTCCATTCTTTTTTCAAATTCGGAGAGGTGGCGAAATGGTAGCCGCGACGGATTGCTATCCCGATGAGTTTATCTCGTGCAGGTTCGAGTCCTGTTCTCTCCGCCAACTTTTTCGGGCGAATGCCGGAATGATTACATCAACTTTTAATTGAAAAATATCATTTCATTTTTTGTCGCCCAAACTTTTTTCTGTGGATTGTAGCTTAACCGGCAAAGCACCGCACTGTGAATGCGGCTGATGCGAGTTCAAATCTCGTCTTTCCACCTTTTTTTTGTCTAACGGTGGCGAAGCACAAAGGCTGTGCGCTTGATTGTCGATCAAGACGGTGCGAGTTCGAGTCTCGTCGCCACCGCCAAAATATTTATCTGCAAAAGGAGCAAAAACTATGATTGAAAATTACTATTGGGAGGAAATCACAATGAAACTATGAATTATTAATTTTTCATAGACTTTCTGAAAAATACTGACCACAAATTTCAGAAATTCTATTTGAGAGGAAAAACAATGAGCACTAAACAGCGCACTAAATATCATGTGCGGAAAAGAATATTTCTCAATCGTGAATTGGATATGCGGGCGATCGCGATCGGGATCGTCGAAGATACGAGAGAAATTCCATTTGATAACGAAGACGGTTGGAAATACGGAACGATCGAGCTGACGCTCGGCGATTGCTACCGGCAGGTTTCTTATGATTTTAATTTGAATTCAAAAGAAAGCCGGGCGAATAGTTTGTATAAAATTCACCGGATCGCTGCGATCGTCAATGCCGTTTGCGAAGCGATCGAAACGGAAGTCAAATCGATCGAAGAACGCCAAACCCGAAAATCAAAGGCGAAACCGAAGGCAAAAGGCGCCGCCGGTTAATTTATTGACAAAGGACGTTTAGCTGAGACAGATTAGCGTCGGTTTGAAGAACCGAAAAGGTTGGTGCGATCCCAACAGCGTCCACCAATTCGATTTGGGATTTTAGATTTTGGATTTTGGATTTTGGAAAACGGATTCGGGTTGACACGCAATTTCAAATTCAAACCAATTATCTTTTACAGCCGATTAGCTCAGCGGATCGAGAGCGGCGGTCTTCTAAACCGCAGGTCGTCGGTTCAAATCCGACATCGGCTAATACGATTTTAGATTTTGGATTGCGGATTTAATATAGATAAATCCGCAATCTAAAATCTAAAATCCCAAATCGCTCTGGCGGTGTAGCTTAAATGGACAAAAGCGTCGGTCTCATAAACCGAAGATTAAAGGTTCAAATCCTTTCACCGCAACCATTTCGATTTTGGGTTTGGGATTGCGGATTGCGGATTTTTCGCAGTGACAATCCGCAATCCAAAATCCGCAATCCAAAATCAAAAGGGCGGAGTAGCTCAACGGACAAAAGAGCGCCTGTCTTGTAAACAGAACGATGCGAGTTCGAATCTCGCCTTCGCCTCCAAACATTTTTAGCGCGGGAATGGAGCAAAGTCGGCTCGGTGGTCTCATAATCCACAAATCGGACAGGTTAAATTCCTGCTCCCGCAACCAATTTTTCACGGAACATAGCTTAAATTTCGGCAAAGCGTTCGGCTGATAACCGGAAGATTAAAGGTTCGAGTCCTTTTGTTCTGACCAAATTTCCAACAACGGGACATAGTTTAATGGTAAAACAGTCGTCTTATAAGCGATATTAGCGGCAGATTACCGCAAGATCACAGGTTCGAATCCTGTTGTCCCGAATTAACGATCTTACCAACACAAACGCGGACGAAATCGGCGCGAGGACAAAAGAATGCGTAAAAACCTATCTTTTTGTTTGCAACAAACATACTTGTCTTTTGTCTGTCGAAGCGTTTTTTTTCGCCGCGTTTGCCTACCCATTTGGATTTTGGATTTTGGATCTCGGATTTTAAGAGGTCACAGTTTTTTGACAGATAACTCAACCGGTAGAGTGTCGCTCTGTTAAAGCGAAAGTTGCGGGTTCAAATCCCGCTCTGTCAGCCAAATCGATTTGGGATTGCGAATTGCGGATTGAAATAAATCCAAAATCCAAAATCCAAAATAATACTCGGTCGGTAGCCAAGTCAGGTCAAGGCACTCGCCTTTTAAGCGAGGTATCGTGAGTTCGAATCTCACCCGATCGACCATTTCAATTTTGCATTTTAGGTTCCTGATTTTCGTTTTTTTTTAGCGACAATCCAAAATCTAAAATCCAAAATTGAGATGGCGAATGCCATTGGAACTACATCATTATGGATGACGAGGTCGTCGGTTCGAGTCCGACCGTTCAGCCCAAATCTTTATGCTGAACGTAGCTCAGAAAGGTAGAGCGCGGGAAAGTTGTTTCATAAAAATCTTGTCGCCGTCTCTCAAAAAAGTGATTTTTAATGTTCGAAGCCGAGACTTCCCGACTCGATCGGAGAACCGAAAACAGGCGCGAAATTGCTGAAAGATTTGTTGATGTAGGCAAACGCATCGTCAACTTCGAGAGGTCTCGATAAATAAAAACCCTGAGCATAATCACAACCGAAATCCTTCAAAAACTGGAGTTGTTCGAGGACTTCGATGCCTTCGGCAACGGTTTCGAGCTTGAGAGTTTTCGCGAGCAGCAGAATCGTTTTGACGATCTCTGCGCTTTCGTTTTCGATCATCACCTGCGAAACGAATGAACGGTCGATTTTCAGAGTGCTGATCGGTAATTTATGCAGATAACTGAGCGATGAATAACCGGTTCCGAAATCGTCCATACTGAGTTTTACGCCCATTGCCCGAAATTGTTTGAGGATCGAAATGACATAATCACTGTTTTCGACGACGATGCTTTCCGTGATTTCCAGTTTTAATTGATGCGGCTCGAGCCGGTATTTTTCAAGCGCGTGAATGACATTGCCCAAAAGTTGTTTTTGCAGTAATTGTTTTGAGGAAACATTGATGCTGATAAACAACGGCAGATCGCGGGCAGATTGATCTTTCCAGGCTCGTAATTGGCGGCAAGCCTGATCAAGCACAAAATTGCCGATCTCGACGATGACGCCGTTTTCTTCGGCAAGCGGGATAAATTGCATGGGCGAAACCAAACCGAGTTCGGGATGATTCCAGCGGAGCAAAGCTTCAAAGCCGGTCAATTTTTCATCATTGATCGAGACGATCGGCTGATAAACCAGAAACAATTCGTTGCGTTCGACGGCGCGATAAAGATCTTTTTCGAGCCGATTTTGATGACGCGCGGCGTCTCTCATCGTCTCGTCGAAAATTATCGAGCAATGTCTTCCCTGTTTTTTGGCGATTTGCAGCGCATTCGCGGCATCGCGCAAAATATCCTCGCCGGTCTGGTGTTCCTGATCGTAAAAAACAACGCCGATGCTTGCCGTGACAGTAACTTCCTGCCCGGAAACACCGAACACAAGACTCATTTGAGTTTGAATCTCTTCGACCAATTCGATCACATTTTGGCGATTTGTTTGAGGATCGAGCAGCAATAAAAATTCGTCGCTGCCGAATCGCGCGAGGGTTGAAAATTTCGGCAAACAATTTTTCAGACGGTTGGCAACCGCGACCAAGATCTTATCGCCGTTCGTATGACCGACCGTGTCATTGATCAGTTTGAAGCGGTCAAGATCAACAAAGACAACGGCAAATTCCTCTTTTTTTCCGTTTTTTCCCCAATCGATCGCCTCATCGAGCCGCTCCATAAAGAAATTACGATTGGCAAGATCGGTCAGCGAATCATAAAAGGCGTTGTAACGCAGTTTTTCTTCAGCGCTGCGGCGTGCCGAAATATCCTGCACCTGACAGATCAGCCGCGAATTTTGCGAATCGCTCAACAGCGAAATGCTCGTCTGCGTCCAGAGCACCTCGCCTTTTTTGTTGACGTAGCGCATTTCCGCCTGAAAAGATTGTTTTTTACCTTGAATGACCGCGCCGATCTCAGACAGAAATTCGATCAGATCGGCTTGGTAAACCACGTCCTTCAACGATTCGGCGAATAGTTCCCGTTCGGAATAACCGAAAATATTACACAGCGATTCGTTGATCTGAAGCCATTTGCCCTCGTTCGAGATAAGCGCAATGCCGATCGGCGCGTTACTGAAAGCGGCGCGAAACCGTTCTTCACTTTCCTTCATTTCGACGAGATGCGTTTCCGTCAGTTTTGACTGCGCCGTCACGACTTCGAGCTTTTCGTGGTGACTTTGATACGTATAATAAATGATTCCGACAATCGGAAGCATTATCAAAAACGACACAAAACCGAGTTGATTGATCATTCCCGCGCTGATCAAAGCCGCCGAACCGCTCGACAAAAACGGCACGAACATCCAGAAATAATGTTCTCTCCAAACATCGATAAATCTTTTTTGGTAGCGGAACGAACTGGCAAAGGCGACCAAACCGGTATTGACCAGATAATGGACAAAAACCGCCATTGCGATCAGCCCGAGATTATGTACCGTAATGATTTCAGTAGCGGGATTTTCGATTCGACCAAAAGCCAATTCCGATATTTTGAAGGCTACAAAAAATGAACTGGCGATCGTCCCGGCGTTAAACAATCTGAAAATTATTTTTTTCGAATACTTACCTGATGACAAAAATGCTTCGACCGCTCCGAGCAGGACTGCCGCCTCGCTGCCGTAGAGCAAAAAAACGAGAAGCGTAAAAATATCGATGATCGAAATGCTGGTTTTGGTGTACTCGATCTTGATCGCGATCCGCGAACCCAAAATCAAAGCAAAAATTATTAAACTCCAGAACTCCCAATTAAGTTTGAAAAAGGGCATTTCGAAAAAAGAAAAAACAGAGATACCGATGCCCGCGAAAGCCACCAGCTTAAGGAAAGAATTGTAAAATCTGTCTTTATCCTCAGAGTTTTCCATTTGAACCAATATTTAAGAACGGGAGATAAATTTATTTTTTCTCATTCTCACAAAATATCGGATGACGGTATTTTCCAACCGCCATCCAACTTAACTTATGCCGATCTACTTTTTTATTCCTTTCATTCTCCGCGAATAAAGGTTTCGCTGCCGACCAAGCATTGAACGTTATCAGCGAGCATCACGCCGTCGGCAAGCATTACGCCGTCGGCAAGCATTACGCCATCGGCAAGCATCACGCCATCGGCAAGCATTACGCCGTCGGCGAGCATCACGCCGTCGGCGAGCATTACGCCATCGGCAAGCATCACGCCTTCACCATTGGATATCCGACTGCTGATGATTTCACCCCGTGTTAAAGCGGTCTTGTCGGCAAGAAAATCACCCGAAAAAATGCCCGATGAGAGCAATTTGCCGTTTGGAGCCGCTGCGCCGTCTTTTGTCACAAGATTTTTGACCCAGAGAATTTTCGGATTGTAAAAACCTTGATATTTAGTGAAAAGGGCATTTTTGCCAAGAATATAATTTCCGCCGGCAATAATGTATTTTCCCCATTTTACATTTTCACCATTGATCATATCCGTAGTTGACGGCATTGATTTTCCGGAGGCAAGCAGCGAATCGCCGACCGTGATCGTTCCCGCATCGATTGCCGTATTGACATCGGTGCGAATCACCCCGGCGAGCCTGATCGCTCCGGATGAATTTAAGAGTCCGGCGCCTTGCTGCGAGATATTCGCTCCCGAAATTTGTTGGGCGGTGTATTGTAAGATCGCTTTGATAAGCGGCGGTGTCAAACCCGGATTTTTTTGCAAAAGTAGGGCGACGGTTCCCGAAACGACCGGCGCGGAAACGGATGTTCCGCTCATCTGCATGATCGGCGATGTACTGTCAAAATCAACAATATCCAGCATCGAATTGAGCAAGATCAAATTGTTGCTGGTTGATTCCATCGAGATGATCTTGTTTCCCGGCGCAACCAGATCGGGTTTGATCAGGTTGTCATAAACTTTTCTGCCCGAATTATCCGTGTAATAGCCACGCGTCGGACCACGCGAACTGAATGTATTGATGCGGTCATCGCTGCGGCTGACGGTTTGAAACGTATTTGCCGAACCGACCGTGATCACCGAAGGTTCGTTGCCGGGCGATGTGATCGTTCCGTAAAGCTCTTGTCCGTTCGCGGTTTTACCGTAATTTCCGGCAGAAACAACAACTGTAATCCCTTCGGAAACGGCTTTGCGGGCGGCGCGGCAGAGCGGATCATTTAAATAGCTTTCAGACGAAGAACCGCCCAAACTCATGTTTATGACCCGAATGTTGAATTCGTTTTTATGCAAAATAACCCAATCGATCCCTTTGATGACATCGGTTACCTGACCGACACCGCTGTCGTCGAGAACCTTGACGGAAATAATGTTCGCGTTCGGAGCCATTCCGGTCACATCGACACTTCCCGTATTGTTTTTCAAACGTCCGGCGGCAATTCCCGCAACGAACGTGCCATGCCCATACTTATCGGCATTGGCAAGCGTATTCTTGAGCAGATAATTGACGCCCGCCGTAGCGATCGCGCCGCCATACAAAAATGAAAGATCTAATCTCGCGACACCCTGAGTAAGCCATGAATTGCTATCTTTGAATGATTGCAAACCGGTGTTCAATTTAACCAAATCGACTTGCGCCTTGATGCGGCTGGCGCCATTGGCATCATTAAATCCTTTATTCGTTGACATTACGCCGGA
>JBBQOA010000215.1:0-7449 GCA_038330465.1 Pyrinomonadales bacterium | reverse complement strand
TGGTTTCGCGCCGTCGAAAAGGTGAAAACCCCAATAGAGAAGCTGTTTTGAAAAGCGAATCGCGCAATCCGCCGGGTTGATATAATGAAGCCGCGTATCAGTTTCGCGCATTTGTTTGAACTGTGTCTGCAAAGCCTGATTTAAAAGATTATTGCGATTCGGTTCGTCGGTTTGCAGAGAATTTATCAGTACGAAAAGCTCCGCTTTTTGGTTTTCGCGCCGGATTGAAGTAAGCGTTCGCTTAATCACATCCGCATTCTTATTGATGCCGAGCGGATTTAAGGTGGTTGGAATAATGCAGTAATCGAATTTTTGAATGTAATCTTTCGGATTTGCTTCAAATTCGGGATTACAATCGCAAATGACGATTTTCGTGTCATTGTAATCGCCTTCGTTCCATTCATCTTTCGTCAAAACAGAAATGACCGAGCCGAGATTTCCTTTCGTGGCGGGCAAATAAACCCCTTCGCCCAAAATTTTGCGCAAGTTTTGCTGGTGGTCGAGGTCAATTAAGCCGACATCGTAGCCGTTCAAAGCGAACGCGCCCGCCAGGTGCGCCGAAATCGTTGTTTTGCCAACGCCGCCTTTGCAGGTAAAAACGCCGATGTAAGTGGTTTTTTCGCGTGCCCCTGCCGCATCAATTTTTTCGCAATCGAAATTCAACTGATGGTCGCGCATAATCGCCGGTTTCAGATTCGTGACTTTTTCTTCGCGCAAATAGGCGTAAACCGACGGCGTAAAACCGCTCGTCGAGATAAAAAGTCCCTCGGTAAAAATTTTTGCATTCGGTTGGGCGAGAAAATCGAGAAACTTTTCGATTTGTCCGAGATGCACTTTGGCGCGTTGATTGCGAATCTGAACAACCGCTTTGGCGCCCGGTTTGAGAATTTCGATGTCGTATTCTTTAACATCTTTCGGCGTAATCTGCGCCGCCCAGCCTTCCCGCCGCAACAAAAACAAAGCCATTCTTTCCGTTTCGGTGGCTCTTTCCAAGACAACTTCTCGCTTGCGGTCTGAATCGGTGAGAACATCCAATAATTCAGCCCAACGCATTCTATTTTGGGGCATATTTTAATGTGAAAAAGTGAAAAAGGTTAAAGTGAAAAAGTTATTTGAGTAAATTCAATCACTTTTTCACTTTTAACCTTTTTCACTTTACTTCTCGCCAAACGCTTCCAATACTTCGCCGGCGTGTTCGTCAACTTTAACTTTTTTGAAAATCTTCGCAATTTTGCCGTTTTCGTCAATCAAAAACGTCGTCCGGTTGATTCCCATATATTTCTTGCCGTAATTCATTTTTTCGGCGTAAACTTCGTAATCATTGACGAGTTTTTTGTCCGTGTCGGCCAGCAGATCGAACGGCAGCGAATATTTCGAAATAAACTTTTGGTGCGATTTTTCGTCGTCGTTTGAAACGCCGAGAACCTTGATTCCTTTTTCTTCAAAAACATCAAACGAATCGCGCAAACTGCACGCTTCTTTCGTACAGCCGGGCGTGTCGTCCTTCGGGTAAAAATACAAAACAACTCGTTTTCCGCGCAAATCCGCGAGTTTTACCGTCTCGCCGTTCTGATTTTTTGTCGTAAAATCCGGTGCACTGTCGCCTTCTTTCAACATAATTCTCCAAATTTGTGTAAAATCTCTTTTAATTCAAGATTCAAGATTCTAAATTAAAAACTTTAATTTCAAAATCTTGAATCTTAAATCTTGAATCTTAAATCTTGAATCTTGAATTTATCTAAATTGTAGCAAATGAAAACGCTTTCGGAAAAACAGGCTTTGATTAAATTGCGCGGATTAAAAAATGATCTCCGTGCATTCATCAAACAAAATTACGAACACCGCGCCAAAGATTGCGGAACGTGCGAAACAAAGGGCGCGTGCTGCACGGACGCGCATTTCGTCAATGTTCACATTACGCGGCTCGAAGCCCTTTTAATAAAAGCAGAACTCGCTAAACTCGCGCCCGCCAAACAAAAAGAAATTTATCGACGAATTTCCGAGACCGTCGAAAAATACGATTTAAAGAGCGAAGGCGATACATTTCAAAAAACTTTCGCCTGCCCGTTGTTCGAAAAAGGCGTCGGCTGTCTGGTTCACGCCGTCAAACCGGTTCCGTGTATCCAACACGCGTGTTACGAACGCCGGGAAGATTTGCCGCCCGACGCGCTACAAATCAAAGCCGAAGAAAAAATTGAGCGGCTCAACGAACAAACCTATAAACAATTTCCGCGCTGGCTGCCGCTTCCCGTTTGGCTTGATTTAAAGTAACCGGATGATGCGGACAGTCCGAATGTTCGCCATTTACCCAAAACCGCGCCTCAGAATCCTATCAATCCCGCTTTAATTTGCGATACTGTTTTTCAATTTCCCGCCGAGCATCGTGAGCGGAATGAGCGGGAACAAAATCAGAAAGTGATACCAAAGCGGAACATTATTCCGAAGAATCGAATGGATAAAAAGCCCGAAAGTCAGCAAGAAAACTCCCAATAAGATCGGAGATTTGAAATTTTCTTTGGCTATCAAAGCGGCGATAAAACCCGTCATTATCGAAAAAACCGCGCTTCGGATGACCGCGATGATCAAAATTGTCGAATCTGCCATAAACGGCGTTTTGTTATCGATCGCGGCTTGAAAATCGGCTTGATGTTTGCCATACCAATCGGGCGACACTGCCATCCAAACCGCATCGCTGCCGACCAAAAAAAATGTCCAAACCACAAATCCGACAATCGCGCCTAAAATTATTCGTCCCATCGATTTTCTCCTAGGCTTTTCGTAACTTTCCGCCCCAAATCGTCATCGGAATCAGCAACAGCAAAAATGGAATGTGATACCAAAGCGGCATTAAGTTCCACGCCGAATATTGAAAGAAAATTCCGGTCAGCAGCAGTAAAATGCCTAAACACAATGTCGTTTTAGAAAATTCTTTGGAAATTAAAACCGCCGTTAATCCCGAAACTATCGACGCCGCAAAACTTCGAAAAAGTCCGATCAAAAGCGCGCCCGTCGTAATTTCCGTGCCTTCCGCAAAAGCCAAATTCGGCGCGATTGCCGTCAACAGGGCATTACTGCCAAGCCACAAGATCGTCCAAACAATAAACCCGCTAACTATCGCCAAAATTATTCTCGCCATATTTTTCTCCTTTTCGCTTAAACTTTAATTCGCCAGTACACACATCCCGAGATCATAAATTTTCCTTCTCGAACTTTAAACACAAAAAGGACAAAAGAGTTTTCCCGAACTTCCCTTGTCCTTTTTATGCTTTGCCTTTTGCCCGCCGCAAAACTCGTTTAAGCCGCTTTTTTCTTCGACGTTGTCTTGTCTTCCGCCTCTTTGGTTTTCTCGATGCGCGCCGAAATTCTTCGGTCAAGATCCAGAATTTGCTCGGCTGTCAAATGAAAAATGTTCGACTGATTATGATAGATCTTCGCGCCCGTCACAATGTCGGCTTGTTTGAAACCGTTGGCTTCCGCTTTTTTGACCAAGTCTTCAATTGTCATTGCGTTCGGCGCGATCGAAAGCGGCGTTTTGTCTTCGATAAATTCGGGAATGTCGGATTTCGCGGGTTTATCGAACGCGAGTTCGAGCGCCTGTTCGCCCTTCATATAATCGAGAAAATCTTTGAAACCGATGTTTCCGGTCATCTCAAAACCGACTTCAAACGCCGGACTGTTTGATTTGACGACCTGAAAAACCCGTGTGATCTCGCCGTCACGTTCCTGCATACTGACTTCGAGCATCACGTCCACGAAATATTCGAGCCCCGAAGCGGTCATCGGCAAAACGCGTCCGATCTCGTTATCTTCTTTGGCTTCTTTGCCTTTCGCCGGAATCTGGTCGGCAATGACGACGCATTTGCCCGATTCGATACAGAGTTTTCTGAGAACCGACTGGAGAATCATCTGGTCTGCTGCCAATTCTTCCGCCGACGGCTGGGCGAGCGGATCGCCCGTCTTTTCGCGGACGGCTTCGATCATTTCCGAATGTTTCGCGCCGAAATACGCCGCCCAACTGTCGAGCGCAAAGCAGCCGTAATTCTGCTCGGTGCCTTCGCCGTTGAGCGCCCATTCGATAAATTCCGGCAGTTCGTCGGTCTGTTCGATCTCAAGCGCGTCAAATGTTTGACCGACGCCGCGCAGCAGCCGCGCTTTGCGTTCGGTGTCGAAAATACAAAGTTTGCCAAGTCCGGCGTCCGCCATCGAACTGATAAAATGACTTTTGCCGACGCCGGCGCCGCCGCGAATCGCCATCACCAGACGCTGCTGGCGCGGCACGCGGCTCAGTGGATTGATCTTCGGTCTGTTTGCAGATTTCATAAAAATACTTTCTCCTTCTCGCTTAATTCTTAATGTTATGGTTGATTTGCCTTAGTCTAAATGCCTACCGTCAAAGGCACTTTGTTTCAAAGATGAAACAAATCTAGCACAAGTTGCAGCTTGTTTCAAGTATGAAACAAAAAATTTCACGAAAAATTTTTGTTTTTTTATCTTTCGGCGTATATTTGAGAAAATTTTTTGAGATTTGCCTTCATGAAACAAATAATTTTCACATTGATTTTGGTTTTAGGTTTTGGGCTTTCGGTTTTGGCTCAAAACGAAAAACCGCTTTGCCCGACGATCGAAGTTGTCGGCGGCGGAGTTGTAACCCCTGGAGAACCGATGAATTTTTCGGTCAAAATAAGCGATGAGGCAAAAACTCCTGATCTTGAATACGAATGGACAGTTTCACAGGGAACGATTGTCAGGGGACAAGCGACAACTTCCATTGTCGTTGAGACAACCGGATTGTCAGGTCAAAATATAACAGCCCAAGTTAAGGTCAAAGGTTTAGGTGAAAATTGTGCGAATGCGGCTTCGGAAGTTGGTTCGGTTGCTCAAAAACCCAGCGGAGACCCGCTTGATAAATTTGGAAAACTTTCAAACGATGAAGTCAAAGCACGAATAGACGCCTTGTTCATAACACTTGGAAACGAACCGAATTCCCAAGGCGCTATCATCAACTACGGAACCGATGAGTAAATTGCCGTTCGTGAAAAGCAAATCTGGAAAGCAATTACCTACCGCAAATTCGATGCACGCCTCGTCAAACTGGTCAGAGCCGGTGCTAATCCGCTTGGATCGGGAGTTCGGACAATCATTTGGATCGTTCCACCGGGTGCGGAATTTCCTTTACCATAATTTTAGAGCTAATCGGTATAGCGAGCGGTCGCGAACACTTTTCTTTACTTGAAGTTATCGGTTTAGAAAACTGTCCGCGACCGTTCGCTATGCTGATTTGTTCAAATATTTTAAGCTCCGATTCGCTTGACCGTTTTCCCGATCGCGAAGACTTTGATGAGCACGAGTCCCGCCAAAAATCCGCCGATGTGCGCCGCATAAGCAACGCCGCCGGTGCCTGCCGGAGTCATAAAGCCCAAAAGAATCTGATAACCGATCCAGAGTCCGAGCGCGACATACGCCGGGACGGTCGTGTAAATCTGAAAGATCAACGCGCGCACGCGGTTCGTCGGGAAAAGGAGCATATAACCGCCGAGCACGCCCGAGATCGCGCCCGATGCGCCGAGCATCGGAATGATCGAATCGGGACCTAAGATGATCTGTCCGAGCGCGGCGGCAAATCCGCAGATCAGATAAAAGATCGCGTAGCGAACGTGTCCGATCAGGTTTTCGATGTTGTCGCCGAAAATCCACAAAAACAGCATATTGCCAAAGATATGCGCGATCGAGCCGTGCATAAACATCGAGCTCAGAAAGTTGAAATAAACCGGCAAAGGCGTCGCGTAATGCTGAATTTTCGCGGCGTTGCCGAGCGAATCGTGAATGATTTGAACGCCCGTAATATCGATGCCGGTCGTGATCTCTTTCGGCACGAGCGAAAATGCGTAAGTGAACGCATCGTTGCCGCCCAAACCCTGCAGAAACACGAAAACCAGAATGTTGATCGCGATGATCGCGTAGTTAACATACGGCGTAATCACTCTGTCTGTATTGTCGTCGCCTAACGGAAACATTTTGTAAAACCCTCCTTGATATAAAATTTTCAACCTAAAATTTTGTCCACTTCGATCTTTAAATTCGGAATCGCTTCGGACTTTAACAAATCGCCGCGATTGTAAATCTGCACCAATTGATAAAGCCCGAATTTCGGTTTGGTGTGAATTTCGACAATCTCGTTCGGCAGATTGACGATCCAAACTTCGGCAATTTCGGCTTCGGCGTAAAGCGGCAGTTTGACATCGCGGTCGTATTTCAAGGTCGAATCGGAAACTTCGACAACTAAAAGAACTTCCTCGGGGCGCGGATGGCGTTTGCCGTCATATTTTGTCAAATCCGCTAAAACAAAATCCGGCTCCGGCTCGTTGTAATCGGTCACACGCAACGGATTTTGAACACTGACTAAGATTTCGTCGGCAACATTTTTGACAAAAAAACGATTTAAATTATTCACGACAGAAGCGTGTTTATCTCCGATGGTCATTTTTTGAATCAATTCTCCTTCGATGATTTCGGCTTTTTCGTAATCTTTGAGCATTCCGAGTTCAATCATCTTGTAGTATTCGTCAACGCTGAAACGAAGCCGTCGCGGCTGCGGCTGTGATTGAATGTTCATCATAATTTCACCTCAAAAGAATTTTAACCGATTTTCGGCAAAATAGAAGAAATAATTTCCCTGGCACTTATGTTGCCATGATCGGTTCTTGTCCGGTAACTTCTTCGAGTTCCTTCATTTCGGCTTCCCATTCGTGATTGCGGAAAGCCTTTTCCCATTTCGCGATAACGACCGTTGCCAGACAATTTCCGATGACATTGATCGCGGTGCGCGCCATATCCATCAATTCGTCAACGCCGAGAATCAAGATCACGCCCTCGACCGGCAGCGCAAACGAAGCGAGCGTGCCGAGCAAAATTACGAGCGACGCGCGCGGCACGCCGGCAACGCCTTTTGACGTCAGCATCAAGGTCAGCAGCATAACGATCTGCTGCGTCCACGAGAGTTCGACGCCGGCGGCTTGCGCGACGAAGATCGAAGCGAGCGCGAGATAGAGCGTCGTGCCGTCGAGATTAAACGAATATCCGGTCGGCAGAACAAATCCGACAATGCGGCGCGGAACGCCGAGAAAAACCATATTTTCCATCGCCTTCGGCAAAGCCGATTCGCTCGAAGTCGTCGCAAAGGCAATCGTCGCCGGAGTTTTGACGGCATTGATAAAATCTCTGAGCGGAACTTTGAAAATCAGCGCGATCGGCAAAAGCACGAACAATGCGAAGACGACCAATGCACCGTAGAGTGTGCCGACCAGCATTCCGAGATTTTTTAAAACGCCGAGTCCGCTGTGTCCGACCGTATAAGCCATCGCCGCGCCGACACCGACAGGCGCGAATTTCATTATAAATTCGGTGAATTTGAACATTATATCCGCGAGCGATTCGCACCACGCCGTAACC
>JBBQOA010000214.1:0-7455 GCA_038330465.1 Pyrinomonadales bacterium | reverse complement strand
GAACTGTTGAAAGCGATTCCCGCGCCGCAGCTTTGAAACCGGTTTTTCTGCGGGAATGTTGTTCCTGACGAGGTGCCGCCGACGAAATATGCCTTGCCGGCTGAATCGACCGCGATGTCGAAAGCCTGATCGTCTCCTGAATTGCCGCCGAAATAGGTCGAATAGGTGATGCCGCCGGTCGTATTTAATTTGGTCACGAAAGCGTCCTGAGCGTTTATGCCAAGGATCGTGCTGAAGGCACCGGAAGTTGTCGGAAAATCGCGTGATGCAAAACCCGTCACGAAAACATTATTACTTGAATCAACGGCGATCCCCGCGCCGCCGTCGTCATTGTTGCCTTCGAGGATCGTGACATAGACAAAAGCCGAACCCTGCGGATTGATCTTCGCAACGAATGCCGCTGTTGAGTCGTTTGAATCTCGCAGTTGTCCGTGAAAATCCAACGAATCCGTTTTGCCGGTAATATAGGCATTGCCGGCGTTATCAACCGCAATATCGGCAACTCTGTCGAAAGTCGTGCCGCCGATGTAGGTCAGATAACTTAAAACCGGATCGATCACGAGCGGTTGCGCGCCGTCGTAATCGCCGAGGGCAAAGCCGACGTTTAATTCTTCGTCAATGAAGTATCTTACTTCGACTTCGCGGCGCGTCCCGTCGATCGTTTGATAGGCGATCGGTTTTTGTTGAATGAGTTCCGAGCCTGCGGTTTTGACCGTCAAATTGCCGGCTTCATCGATTGCGATATTTTTCGCGCCGTCGAAACCAAGTTTGATTTGATTCGCGTCGGCGTTCGGTGCGAGTCGGAAATCGTACTCGATTTGTTTTCCTTCCTGTCCGTAAAAAACTGCGTCAATTCCCTGATAAAGATTTTTGTAATTGACCCGTTCATAGTTCGGGAGATTTTCAAATTTCTTTTTGCCGATAAAATAATTCGTTTTCGTGATTGCTTCCGTTTCGCCCGTCACGGTCGGATTCGCGTTTGCACCGACGAATTTCATCCGTAAAATATCGGAGATGTTTTTTGGCTTTTGGTTTTTGGTTTTTGGATTTTCCAATTGACTTGGAACTAACTCGGAACTTGGAACTTTCAACGAAAACACCGCTTCCGATTCGGCAAGGTAAAGCGTGTAGCCTCGGCTGCGTGCCACGAATTTTGCCGCCTTGTCGGTTTGACCTTTGTTCTGCTCGAAAAGCAGCGGCATTTTGCCGTAATCGGTTTTCTTTAACTCGTTTGTCCGTTCTGGAACGAGCGAGGAAATTTTGCGCGCGGCTTGAATTTTCGAGTATTCCGGAAAGCCGAGCGAAACGATCAAACCTGCCAAAATAACCAAACTGCCAAAAAATTTCATATTCAAAATTTCACGTCTTTTATTCATCATATTTCTCCAAAATTTATTTTTTTCAGTCGGGCAAAATTTTTGCCGTCTGACATCATTAAAGCCTTTCACGAAAGGCGAAATCTTTAGGAAATTGTGAAGTTATTGTGAAAGATTTCTGAAAAGACTATGAAAAAGCAAAAGACGGACTTGATCAAGAGTCCGTCTTTTCGGGGGCAGTTTGGGGGAACGGATCATTGCGCGGAGCCCGATGGCGGAATGTCGCCCGGAATGCCGAAGCCGATCACGTCAAAGTCCGCGTAATCGGTCGAACTCTTGAGAAAGAACCAGCCGGTCGTCGAAGGTCGCCAAACTGACGGATCGGTTTTGCCGTCGCCGTCATAATCTCCCGGCACGGGTTTATCACCCGCCGCGCCGAGATTGACGAAAATAAATTGCGAAGTGTTCGAGCTTTTGGTGACGATCCATTGACCGGTCGAAGGTCGCCAGATCGCGACATCGGCGCGGGCGTCGCCGTCAAAATCGCCTTCGACGGGAATGTCGCCGTTGGTGCCGAAGGTCGTGCCGACAAGCGTATTGGTGCCGCTTTGAAGCACGAACCATTGACCGGTCGAAGGACGAAATTGGACGCGGTCGGTTTTGCCGTCGCCGTCATAATCGGACGGGTGCGGTTGAATGGCGTGCGGTTCGCCGTAGATAAAATCATCGAGTGCGATCAGATCATTGCCGTTCGCGCCGTCGATCGTGCCCGCTTTGAGCGTATTATTTCCCGCGACGATCTCAACCCGCGCAATTTTTTCGCCGGCATTAAATGAAACGCCGAGAAATGAAAGTCCGTTGTTGTTGGCTCCAACCGAAACGGGCGAGGTCAAAAGCCGTCCGTCGGTGCCGTAAACGCGCATGATCGCATTGATATTGCTGTCAACATCGCAGTAAACCGCGCCGAATCCGCTGACGCCCGCCGGAATGGTCGTGCCGGGAATAAAGAACTGAATTGAAATGACATTTGAATTATCGGTCGAGCTTCGGGTCGTAAAAAGCCGTTCCGCGCTGAATGTTTGAAAGATGCTCGAATAACTCGCGTCAATATTGCCGAAGCGTACGGGCGTGCCCGAAGCCGTCGAAGCGCTGACGATGAAATTGCTCGTGTCATTGCCCGCGTTCGATGCCGGCGAACCGAAAATGACGCCGCGCGGGCTATTTGAATTAAAGAAGTTGGCGGGAAAAAAGTTCGGCGCGGCAAAAGCGTCCGGGACGCCGTCCCAGTTGATCTCGCGCCGTCCGCCCGCAAAGGTTTGCGTCGTGTTCGGGTTTAATGTGCCCAAATCGGTCCGGAATTGATCGACCGTTGCCTGAATCGCCGCCGGATTGGCACCGTTAGCGGAACGGAAAACCGCCGCCGCTGAAATTGAACCGACAAATATAAGCAGCGTCAAACTGCTCAGCCAAAATAAACGAATAATATTTTTCATGCTCTTTTATCTCCTTACAAAGCTTTTTACATTTTAGAAACGAAATTGTTTCGTTGAAGCCAGAATATCCGCAAACAAAGCCGAAAATCTTTAAGTTTTTCTGAAGTTTCGCTGAAAGTTTTCTGAATAATTTATGAAAAAAAAGACGGACTCCGCAGAATCCGTCTTTTGGAAGGCACCGCTTAAAAAGCGGGAAAAATTTTACGGGATGCCCGCCGCGCCGACCGGAATGTCGCCCGCTTGTCCCCACGGAAATGAGAAGAACGAATTGTCGCTGCTTCTCAGAACAAAATAATTGCCGTTCGAAGGTCGCCAGAAGGCGATGTCAGTTTTGCCGTCCTTATCGAAATCGCCTGGCGTCGGCTTATCGGTCGATGAGCCGAACAGCGCGGCGACCGTGACGCCGGTCGAACTGCGGCGGATCCACCATTCGCCGGTCGAAGGACGGAAAATGGCGACATCGGCACGCCGGTCGCCGTCGAAATCGCCGCTCACGGGAATATCGCCCGGCGAGCCGAAAGGCATAAAGTCAACCGTGTTGCTGCCGCTGTTCAGAACGATGAAAGTTCCGGCGGAGGCGCGGAAAACTGCGCCGTCGGCAAAACCGTCGCCGTCGAAATCGCCCGCGTGAAAATCCATCGCCTGCGGTTCGCCGTAGATAAAATCGTCCATCGCGACGACATCGACGCCGTTCGTGCCGTCAATATTTCCGCTTTGCAGATTGCTGTTTCCAAGACGGATAATTACCTTGGCGAGGCGTTCGCCGGCGTTGAATGACGTTCCGAGAAAGCTGAGCCCGTTGCTTGCGACATTGATGGAGCTGCCGGAAATTTTGTTACCCGTCGGATCGTAATACTCGATGAATGTATTGCTGCCGTCAACATCGCAAAAGACCGCGCCGAAGCCTGCGACGGTTGCGGGAATGTTCGTACCGGGAATGAAAAAGAGAATTTCGATTTCATTACTGAAACGGGCGTGAAACAATTTTTCGGAACTGAAGGTTTGAAAAATGGTCGAATAGCTCGCATCGATATTGCCGAAGCGCACAGCAGTGCCGGAGGCGGCGCTCGCGCTCACGCGAAACTGATGATTACCGCCGATGTTGGCGATCGAATGGAAGACGACGCCGCGCGGAGAGTTGACGTTAAAAAAATTAAAGGGCAGCGCGTTCGGTTCGGCGAAACTATCGGGCACGCCGTCCCAGTTGATTTCGCGCCGCCCGCTCAGAAACGAGCTGCCGACACCGTTGTTGACGCCGCCCAAATCCGTCCGGAACAGATCGACCGCCGCTTGAATTGCCGCCGGATTGGCACCGGCGCCGACCCGGATGACCGCGCTCGCCGAAACCGAATCGGCGCACACGAGTAAAATAAAACCACTCAGCCAAAAGCAAAGAAAAAAGTTTTTCATAATCTTAATCTCCTTAAAATTCTTGAAGTTTGTTAGAAACCAATTATTTCATTGCGGCAAGGATAGAACGTCTCGACGTCAATAATCTTTAATTTTCGATGAGATTTCGATGAAAAAACTATGAGAAAGCCGAAAATGCAAAAACAGAAGACGAGAATAAAAATTCATCTTCCGCTCGCGCCAAACGGTTTTGTTGTAATTTAATCCTTGAGCAGTTTGACCCGCGAGAGATTGGTTTTTTGTTTCATCAAGGCGAGAAACGAAAGCAGGCAGACGTAGATCTCGCCGTTCGCGCCGGTTTCAAAATGACTGTTGTTGAACTTGATGAATTGGAGCAGGTTTTCAGACGGCGCGGCGAAGAGCGACGAGGCTTCGCGCAAGGACACGAAATCAGCTTCGCGCCCGCAATCGCGGCAAAACAGTAGGTGGGTTTTGGCTTTTTTGCGGACGAGCCGGACGCGTTCGAACTCGATAATTAATTCCCGCTGTTTCTGAATTTTCATAAACCCGCTTTTTACTCTTGCCGAAGATAATTTGTGTTTTCGACAAACTGCGCTAAAATCGGTTGATAATTTCCCGGAAATATAGGCGCAAGACAAGTTTTACCGTAAAATGCGCGGCAAATTCTTTAGAAAGTTATGAATTTTTTCTGAAGAAATTATGAAGAAGCACAAATGGAAAACCTTTTTGGAAAAATCTACAGCTTTGACAAATTTCAACTCGATGCCGACGAACGACTACTTTTTGACGGCGTCAAAACCATCCCGCTCGCGCCGAAAGTCTTTGACACGCTACTTTTGCTGGTCGAAAACGGCGGACGCGTCCTCAGCAAAGAACGAATGCTCAAAGAGATCTGGGAAGATTCGTTCGTCGAGGAAAACAATCTCGCGCAAAACATTTCTTATCTGCGGCGGATTTTAGGCGAAACCAGGGGCGCGAAATTTATCGAAACCGTCCCGAAATACGGCTACCGATTCATCGCGCCCGTCCGGCTCGTCGAGGAAACGACCGAAACCGTCACTTTCGAACGCACGCAGGCGCGGATCCTGATCCGCGAGGTCATCTCGGAAGAAGCAGAAGAGATGAAAAGAGAAGGCGCCGAGGAGATAATTTTCGATTCCGCGAATGATGTTTTTTCGCCGCCGCTGCCGCTTCGCGCCGCCGCCGCTCCGCTGCTGCCGGCAGCAGTTCCCGAAACGCATTATGTCGAGAATGGCGATGTCAATATCGCTTATCAGGTGGTCGGCGACGGCGATCTCGACATCGTTTTCGTGATGGGTTGGATCTCGCATCTCGAATATTTTTGGAAACATCCGCTGTTCGCCAATTTTCTAAACCGCCTCGCGTCATTTTCGCGACTGATCCTTTTCGATAAACGCGGCACGGGACTATCTGACCGCGTGCCGCTTTCGGAACTGCCGACGCTCGAACAAAGAATGGAAGACGTTCACGCGGTGATGGATGCGGTCGGATCGGAGCGCGCCGTCCTGATCGGCGTCAGCGAGGGCGGACCGATGTGCAGTTTGTTCGCGGCAACTTATCCCGAGAAGACGACCGCACTCGTGATGATCGGCACTTACGCGAAACGCATCAAGGACGAAGATTATCCGTGGGGCGTTTCGGCGGAAGACCGCGAAGCCTTTTTTGAAATGATGCGGCGCGATTGGGGCAAACCCGTCGGCATCGAAGAACGCGCGCCCTCGATGGCGGCGGACGAAGAATTTCGCAGTTGGTGGGCGGAATATCTGCGGATGGGCGCAAGTCCCGGTGCGGCGGTCGCTTTGACGAAAATGAACGCCGAGATCGACGTTCGCAACGTTCTGCCGTCGATCCGCGTGCCGACGCTCGTCATTCATCGAAGCGGCGATCTTTGTTTGAAGGTCGAAGAAGGACGTTTTGTCGCGTCCTTGATCCCGGCTTCGAAATATGTCGAACTCGGCGGCATCGATCACCTGCCGTTTGTCGGTCAGCAGTCGGAGATTCTCGACGAGATCGAGGAATTTTTAACGGGAATGCGCTGCGCTGAAGAATACGACCGCGTGCTTGCAACGGTGATGAGTGTGCAGATCATCGATCCCGCACGGCAGGCGCTCGAAATCGCGAATTGGGAAGATTTTATGGAGCGTTCGGGCGTTTACGTGCGCCGGCAGATCGAGCTTTTCAAGGGCAGGGAAGTTTCGTTTGACGAAAACGGCTTGCTCGCCGTCTTTGACGGACCGGCGCGGGCGATCCGCTGCGCGATCGCGATCAACGATTCGGCGCGGCGGCTCAACCTGCGCGTCAAAACCGGTCTGCACACGGGCGAATGCGAAGTGCGCGGCGGCGAATACAGCGGCTTGGCGGTCGAGCTCGCCCAAAGGATCGCCGAAGAAGCCTTGTTAGGTGAAATTCTTGCCTCGCGCACCGTCAAGGATCTGGTCGCCGGCGCCGGTTTGAACTTTATCGAAAACACCATCAAATCTTTCCCCGACATCCAGGGCGAATGGCGGCTTTTTACGGTCAAAAGATAAAAGAAAGTCCAGATCAACGACAAAATAATTGTGATTCTCCGCAGCCGTGAAGTTATAAACCGCGCCCGCGCCTTTAAATTCGACGGCTGAAACCACCCGTGCCCAAGTGCCGTTCGCAAGGCGAATTTCGTCGCCGATCGCAAGGTTCGGCGGTTGGAGTTAAGCTATTTGTCAATGCTCTAACGCTAGGCTCCGCACGCATTTATGTCAAGAAAAAAAAATTCCCTTTGCAAACTCGTCAAATTCCGCTATTCTTTTTCAAATGTCCGTAGAAATTAGCATCACATTGGGTTTATTGGTCGTTTCGCTGATCTTGTTCGGGACGGAAAAGATTCCGGTCGATGTCGTCGGGATTCTGCTTGTCATCGGGCTTGTCCTGACGAATGTTTTGACCGTCAACGAAGGTCTCGCGGGGTTTGGCGATAATGTCATCGTGACGATCGCCGGGCTTTTTGTGCTGACGGGCGGACTCATCAAAACCGGACTCGTCGATCTGATCGGGCGGCGGCTTTATAAAATTTCGGGTAACAACGAATTTATTCTGACGGCTTTGATCATGGCGGTTGCGGCGCTTTCGGCGTCCGTTTTGAAGAACACGACGACGACCGCGATGTTTCTGCCCGTCGTTATCGGGCTTGCCGAACGCGCGAAGATCCCGCCCTCAAAATTGCTGATGCCGCTTGCCTTCGGCGCGATCCTCGGCGGCAGCTGCACGCTGATCGGAAC
>JBBQOA010000213.1:0-7460 GCA_038330465.1 Pyrinomonadales bacterium | reverse complement strand
TCAAAACTGCTGAAAACGATCCGTCCGACGAATCCCATCAATGCGCCGATGACGATCTCTCCGGCTAAAATGATCGCTAAATCGAAGGTTTCGGACGGCGGCGTTTCGATTCGCGCCATCAAAACGGGCGTTAATGAAAGCGCTAAAACCATCGCCAAAACAACCCGAATCTTTGTGCTTGCCGCTTTATGCGACCAAAACGGCGCAAATGTGACCAAACCGCCGACCCGCGCGAGCACGACGAGAAAAACTAGGATCGGACGTAGAGGGATTTCAAAGGTTTCCAAGATTTTATAAAATTCACTTGATAAATTGCGAAAAATCGCTGAACAGTGATGCTGTAAATGTCAGCAAAACACGCAAGATCCACGGGAAGGTGACCAGAAAAACGATGAAAATAGCGATCACGCGCGGCGCGAACGAAAATGTCTGATCCTGAATCGAGGTCAGAGTTTGGATCAAACTGACGATCACGCCGATAATGATCGCCGTCAGCATCATCGGTGCGACGATCCACATCAGCGTGGTCAGCGCGCTCTGCATCAAACTTGTAACCAAAGCATCATTCATATTTTTTACATTACGCTTTTGACGAGCGAACCGATGATCAAATACCAGCCGTCAACCATCACAAACAGCAAAACCTTCAGGGGCATCGAAACAATCACCGGCGGCAATTGCATCATGCCCATTGAAAGCAAAACGCTTGAAACCGCGAGATCGACGACCAGAAACGGCAGAAATAGAACAAAGCCGATCTGAAACGCGGTTTTGAGTTCCGAGATCATATAAGCCGGAATCAGCGCCGTTGTCGCGACCTCGTCGGCGCTTGCCGGACGCGCGCTTTTGGAAAGCCGTATAAAAAGTGCCAAATCCTTTTCCCGCGTGTGTTTGAGCATATAAGCCCGGAGCGGAACCAGTCCTTTTTCGAGTGCTTCGGCTTGCGTAATAGCGCCGTCGGACATCGGTTTATAGGCTTCTTCGTAAACTTGTTTGAGCGTCGGGCTCATCACAAAAAGCGTGATAAAGAGCGACAATCCGAGCAATATTTGATTATTCGGCGTTTCCTGCGTGCCGATCGCCTGCCGCAGAAAATGGAAAACGACGATGAGCCGCGTAAAACAGGTCATCGAGATCAAAATCGCCGGAATAAAGCTGAGCAAGGTCAGCATCACGATGATCTGTAAGGGCGTTGAACTCGTCGCGGTTTTGTTTAGATCGACGGTTGCTTCGGGTTTGGCGGGCGGAACAGGCGGTTTCGGTTGGGCGGCGACAAACAGCGGGGCGAAAATCAATAAGCAGAAAAATATCGTCGGGAGAAAAAGTCTTTTCATCAAATTTGTCCTCCCTCATCGAGATTCAAACGCGTTTGCGCCCGGTCAAATTCAACATCGAACGGAATAATTTCATCATCGAGCATTTCGGCGACCGAACGCGATTTGAGCGGGGAAGTTTTCTCTTCGGATTTTTCTTCGCCAAGCAGCGTAAATGATTGCGCGGTCGAGCCGACGAGCAAAACGCGTTCGCCGAAACGAACAGTTGAGATCGTCCGTCCGTTGCCGAGGGAAACCGATGTGAGAATTGCCAGATTGACGTCAGCGTCGGCATTTTTGGCGTTGAAATTGCCGAAACCGAGTTTTTTCGCGCCCCACGCACCGCCGAAGATCAAACCGACGACGAGCAGCATCGCGCCGAGAGTTTTGAGCAGTAATCCGCCCGAACCCGGTTCTTGCGCAGCTTGTGATTGATCTGTTTGCATAAACGGCAAGCGGTCGTCTTCGCCCATGATCTCGTTTTGATTCGGCGCCGTCGGCGGTTCGCCCTGACCGAGACAAAGCGGCGCAAGCGTCACAAAAATCAGTTGGAAAATCAAGAGTTTTAAGAAAAACCTCATCATCATTAATTGTCTTCCTTGACGATTTCCGTCACGCGCACGCCCGTTCGGTCTTCAAGCACGACAATTTCGCCGCGCAGCAGGGATTTGCTGTCCGCCCGAATATCGACGCCTTCGCCGGTCGAGCGCGAAAGTTTGATAATGCTTGACGGCGCGAGCTCCAAAATGTCGCGAATTTTTAGTTTGGTGCGACCCAATTCAACCGAAAGTTCAAGCGGCAGATCCAAAAAACGACCCCATGAACGAATTGTTTCTTCGTTTTCTTTTATCATTGAATTGTTAGAGTTGGACAATAAAATCCGTAATGTAGATCGCCTCGACGTGTGGTTCTTCCGAAGCGGCGCGGGCGGCGTTCAGCAATTCTTTGCGAAGTTTTGCTTTGCCTTCATTGTTTAAAATGTCTTCGGAGCTTTTTTCTGACAAGACTGCCAGCATTGCATTTCGGACACGGGTCATAAAAAGGTTGTCAGGTTTTTCCTCGGCAGCGCCTTCTTCGCCGCCGACTCCGAGACTGACCGTCATTCGTAAATAACGAGCCTGATCCGTATCGGCAAGATTGACGATAAACGGCGGAAGCTCAATCACCTTTTTAACATTTTCGTCATTGGGCAGCGCCGATTTTAAAGTTTTGGATTTCTTTGTGGATTTTTCTTCGTCATCGGTTTCTTCTTCAGAATCAGCGGGTTTCTTTTTAGCTTTGGATTTTTTTTCCTTGCTGTCCGGTTCGGTGTTTTCGGCATTTGCTTCGGTTGCGGCGGATGAACTGCGCCAGTAATAAAAACCGCCGCCACCGACCAATAAGACAATGACCGCAATAATAATAAGTTTTATCGGACTTTTTTTGGTTGCGCCGACATCGGCGCTTTCCGTGTTTGTTACTTCATTTTCAGGTTCAGACATAGAGGTTCCTCCATTCGACCTTTTGCGAAATGTATGCCACAGGCAAAAGGTCGAATTATCAGGCGATTTCGGAATAAAATGCCCGGAATTTACTTGCTATTCGACTTAATTTTGACAAGTGCGTCAACGAACTGACACTTTAAAAAAATTCCGATCTTCACACGCAGTTTAAAAAATCGCCTGTGAAGATCGGAATTTAAGACCAATGAAAGAAAAATGTTATTTAAGGCGAACAACTTCGCCCGAATCCAGATGATAAACCGCCGACACGATCGTCAGTTCGCCGCTTTCGACGGCTTCCTTGATGATCGGGCTTTTCAAAAGCAAACTTTTCGCGCTGAATGAGGCGTTCAATTCGATACAGGAAAGGTTGTTTTCACCGCCGACCAGACAAGTTTTTGAGCCTTCAAAAGCCGGCGCGATGGTTTCGGTGATCGCCCGCAGGTTTTTCGTCGGCATTTCCTTGCCGGAAATTGTCGCGCCGACCGCGCCGCAGCTTTCGTGTCCCAAGACGACGATCATTTTTGAATGGAGATGTTCAACGGCGTATTCAATGCTCCCGAGTGAAACCGGATCGGTAATGTTTCCGGCATCGCGAACGACAAAAAGCTCGCCCAGATTTTTGTCGAAAATTAATTCTGGCGGAACGCGGCTGTCGGCGCAACCGAGCACGATAACCTGCGGTTTCTGACCGCTGATGAGCGTTTTGCGAACCGTTGAAAAATTGACGTTCGTATGACTGCCCGCCATAAAGCGTTTGTTGCCTTTCGATAGATCCGCCCAAATTGCTTCGAACGCGATTTTATTTTCGGGTTTGGATTTTTCTTTTTCAGAACTTTTTTTATCTTCCTTTTTATCCGCTACGGTATTAGATTGCTCGGATTCCGCTTTTTTATCGGTTTTTGCCGAATCTGAGGGCGAATTTTCATCCGTATCCGATTCTTCGTCTTCGATTTCGGCAGCCCGCTTGGCTTTTGATTTTTTCGATTTCGTGTTCTTGGCATCGGCGCTCGCCGAACTGCATGCAGAAAACATCGTCAGACATAAAAATGCGATCAGTAAAATCGCCAAAGTTGATGTCAAAAGTTGAAAGGTTTTTGTTTTTTTGTTCGTCATAGCGGTTTTGTCTTATTTATTTTTGGGCAAATCGGGAATTTTGTCCGGTTCGCCGACGACGACCTTGCCTTCTGTTTGCAATTTGTTTTTGATCAATTTCTTGTCAGAAGTGTCGTTTGAATCCGTTGGTTCGGGTGTTTCGGTCGTGAGCGGAGTTTTTTCGGTCTTGGCGGCGTTTTTTTCGCTCAAACTTTTGTCGCTCGAAACAACTTTTTCGGTTGAGGTTTTGGTCGTGTCCTTTGAGTCTTCATTCAAATTTTCGGAAACGGTCAATCGCAGAACAGTAATACTGATGCGGCGGTTAGCGGGAGAAAAAGGATCTTCGGGAACCATCGGTTCGGTGTCGGCAAATCCGACGATGCGGTGTATTTGACCGGGCGTCACGCAGCCGGCTTCGAGCACGCGGCGCGCGGCATTGGCGCGGTCAGCCGATAACTCCCAATTTGTGTAATTGTTGTTGGCAGAAGGGAAAACATGGCTGTCGGTATGTCCGCCGATATTGATCTTGTTCGGCAATTCGCAGATTGCTGCGGAAATTTCATCGAGAATGGCTTTTGCTTCTGGGGTCAGGCTGGCGCTGCCCGACGGAAATGAAACGCGTTCGGCTTTATCGATGATTTGAATTCGTAAGCCTTCTTCCGTGACATCGATCTTGATCTGATCTTTCGCTTTTGAAAATTCGGGACGGCTTTCAAATTTTTTCTTTAAGGTCTCGGCGACGCTGAAAAGCACTTGTTCATCGTCTTTGGAGGTCAGGGTTTCGGGTTCCCGGCTGACCTTTTTGGCTTGCGCCAAAATTCCGCCCTGCATCGTATCGAAAACTCCCGGAGAGCGAAAATAAGCGGCGATCGATTGCTTGAGCTTCATATCGGCTTGTGAAACCAGCCATAAAACCAAAAACAGCGCCATCATCGCCGTCACAAAATCGGCGTAGGCAACTTTCCACGCGCCGCCGTGATGTCCGCCGTGTCCTTTTGCCTTTTTGGCGCGTCGCCTCGGTTTGGGCTCTTCTTCGGGATTGTTTTCCATAAAGTTTGAGTTTGTATGATCCTCAAGAATCTAAGATTAGCGAGGTTTAATTTCCTTCAAAAGCGGTTCGATCTCGGTCGTTGTCGGGCGGTCAAAACTGAAAATCGTTTTGCGGGCAAATTCGACTGCCGTTGACGGCGCGGCGCCATTCGCAAATGAAACCAATCCGGCTTTGATACAGTTAAAATACTTGCCTTCATCATTGCCGAGATTTTCGATATTTGCCGCAATCGGCGCAAGCATTCCGTAAGATAAAAGCAGTCCGAGAAATGTTCCGACGAGTGCCGAACCGACGTGATGCCCGAGTTCTTCGGGCGGACCGTCAAGATGCTGCATCGTGACGACAATCCCGAGCACCGCCGCGACGATCCCGAGACCGGGCAGCGAATCGGAAGCGCGGTTAAGCAGCGCCGGAATGATCGCCGCTTCATCATGGTGAGTTTCCATTTCGGCATCGAGCATAATTTCGAGTTCTTCGGGCGAACACGCGCCGTTGACGAGCATTTTCATCGCATCGCAGAAAAAATCGACGGCGTGATGATTGGCGATAAAACTCGGATATTTTGTAAAAAGCGACGAAGAATGCGGATTGTTGACATCATCTTCGATCGACAGCAAACCGCCTTTTTTTGAATTGACAAAAATATCGTATTGCATCCGCAAAAGTTCGGAATAGGTGTTTTTGTTGTAAGGCGAACCTTTGAGCGCGACCGGAATCGCCGCAAGAATCCGCATTAAATATTTTAACGGATTGGCAGCAACGGTTGCGCCCGCACAAGCTCCAAAAATAACGACGAATTCCGATGGCTGAATAAGCGCGCCAAGCGGTCCGTTGATCATCAGAAAGCCGCCGATGACACAGCCCAAAACAATAACAATGCCGATAATAATAAACATAAAAGTCTGGTTACATACCTCTTAAAAAATCTCGGTAAAATCAACCACAGATAAACAAATCAAAAGAGCATAAGTTGTTTATCTGTGGTTGAATACCGGAGTGATTGTATTGAATAAGTATCAAATCGAGCATTTCCACGCTCAGTTTACTTATCGGAAAACGATAAGAAAACATTAGATAACTTGCAATAAATCTTGAAAGGTTTGATTGAGAGTCGTAATAACCCGCGAATTCGCCTGAAAGCCGCGCTGCGCTTCGATCAAGCCGATGAACTCGTTTGTGATATTGACATTGCTTGCTTCAACATAACCGCCTGTCAGCAAACCGCGACCGCCGGATCCCGGCGCGCCGATCGTCGGCTGTCCCGAACCGATTGTTTCGGCGAACATATTGCCGCCGATTCTTCCCAAACCTTCATTGGAACTAAAATTCGCGAGCGCATATTGTCCGAGAATCCGCGATTCGCCATTCGAATAAATACCGTAAATATTTCCGTTCTGGTCAATCCCCGCGCCGTTCAGCTCGCCCGGCGAATAGCCGTTCTGCGTCGTCGCCGCAATTGCCGAAATGTTGGCGAAGCTCGTAATATTGAAGGCGCCGGGCGTTCCGTCTGCATTTGTTTCGCGTAAAACGATGTCGATCGAAGGCAAAACCGCGCCGCCGAGCTGCGTTTGGTCAGGAATGATCGACAAAGTTGTCGGCGTTGTTAGTTGCCCGTTTGAATCAAATGTAAAACTGACCGGAGTTGCCGAAGCCGCGCCGCCGTCAACGCTGGTTTGAACCGGATTATTGCCGTCGAGCGTGCCCGTCATTTGGAACGAACCGTCCGCCTGGCGGGTAAAGGTCAAATCGAGTGTGTGCTGAGCGCCAAGTGAATCAAAAACCTGCATCGGAGCGTGAAATTGCGCGCCCGTGGCGGAACTCGAATTGAGATTCATTCGAAAAGTGCCGGTTGAAGTTACCTGAGGCGGGAGCGTTTGACCGATCGGAATCTGCAGCGCGGTGAGCGGCGCGCCCGGCGGAATTACACCGTTCTGCGCCTGATAACCCTGAACCTGTCCGCCGTTTGACGCAACTAAAAATCCTTGATTATTGACCGTAAAATCACCGGCGCGAGTGTAGCCGGCAGAGCCGTCGTTGTTTCTGATGACAAAAAAACCAGTGCCCTGAATCGCCGCATGAAGCGGTGAACCGGATTCGTTCAAACTTCCTTGCTCAAAATTTGTATGGATGGCTCCGATTCTTACGCCGTTGCCGATCTGCAGCGAATTTCCCGCGCCGTTCAAACGGGCGCCGTATTGATTTGCGAAAACATCGGCAAACGTCGCTGAACTGCTGCGAAAACCGATCGTGTTGGCGTTGGCGATGTTGTTGCCAACGACATTAAGTGCATTGGAACTGGCGTTTAATCCTGAAAGTGCTGTATTGAATGAAAATGTCATATTTTTAATGTCTCCTTAGATTAATGAATCGATTGGTGAATTGGGCGTAATTGGTGGTGCAGTTGTCGGCAAACTCGTCGTCGGCGAACTGGTTGTCGTAGTTGAAGTCGTCGGCTGTGCCGGCTGATTAAGCGACGCGAGTAACTGCTCCATTGCCTGACGGATCCCGATCACTTTATCG
>JBBQOA010000212.1:0-7471 GCA_038330465.1 Pyrinomonadales bacterium | reverse complement strand
CTCGAAAAAGATGTCAATGTCGCCGCGCAGGAAGTTGAAAACCGTGTTCAAACCGTTATTCCGAACCTCCCTGACACGGCGGAGCAGCCAACTGTTCAAAAACTCGATACGGATGCCGCGCCGGTTTTGCGGATCGTCGTTTCTGCGCCGAATTCGTTAAGAGACGTCACGGAAGTTGCGAAACATCAGATCAAAGAACGCATCGAATCGATCAATGGTGTCGGTCAGGTTTCGATCGTCGGCGGACGCGAACGCCAGATCAATGTTTGGGTCGATCCCGACAAAATGCGTTCCTACAACGTTACGGCGGGCGAAATATCGAACGCTTTGAAGATCCAAAATCTGGAATTCCCGAGCGGACGCCTCGACCAGGGACAAACCGAAACGAGTGTCCGGACACTTGGCAAAATCCAGAAACCCGAAGAATTTAATGATGTTGTCGTCGCGACGCGCGGAAATTATCAGGTTAAGATCAAAGATTTGGGCTACACGGAAGACGGCGCGGAAGAGCTTCGCACCGAAGCGCGTTTGAATGGTCAGCCTGCCGTCACGCTGATCGTTTCAAAACAATCTGGAAAAAACACGGTTGCCGTCGCGCGTGAATTAAAAGACCGTCTCAAAGAAATCGAACCGACGCTGCCGAAGAATTACAGGATGCAGGTGATCGGCGACAATTCGATCTTTATCGAAAATTCGCTACACTCCATCGAAGAACATTTGCTTGTCGGCGGACTGCTTGCAGCGGTCGTCGTGTTTCTCTTTTTGTGGAATTTCCGGACGACATTTATCGCCGCGCTGGCAATCCCGACCTCGCTTATTTCGACATTCGCATTGATGTATGCGATGAATTACACGCTCAATCAAATCACGATGCTCTCGCTGACCTTGATGGTCGGCATCGTCATTGACGACGCGATCGTCGTGCTTGAAAACATTTATCGGTTTGTCGAAGAAAAAGGAATGGATCCGTTTCAGGCGGCGATCGAGGGAACGCGCGAGATCGGTCTCGCGGTGCTTGCGACGACGCTTTCATTGATGGCGGTTTTCGTGCCGATCGGATTTATGCAGGGCATCGTCGGCAGATTTATGTCCAGTTTCGGTCTGACGGCTTCGTTCGCGATCGGTGTCTCGCTGCTCGTTTCATTTACCCTCACGCCGATGCTCGCGGCGCGGCTTATTAAAAAGCCGAAAGAAGCAAAATCAGACCCGTCCGCCGATGAAGCGATGACGGAAATTCACGGCGACGGAATGATCGAAAATCCGCAACCGAAAGCCGCCGATCACAGTTCAAAAAATTCCGGTTTCTATCGTTATATCGACAGCACTTATACGTGGCTTTTGAAATTTTCGATGGCGCGCCGCTGGCTGATCGTGGTGCTCTGCGCGCTTGTCTTTTTGAGCATTATTCCGCTCTTTATGTTCGTCGGTAAAAACTTTTTACCGGTTGACGATCAATCACAGTTTGAAGTTTCGATTCGCGCCCCCGAAGGCAGCAGTATTCAGGCGACCTCTGTTCTGTTTGAACGGATCGCCACCGATATTCGCAAGCTCGACGGCGTCACCGATACGCTCACCACGATCGGCGGCGGACAACAGCAAGTCGTCAATAACGGCACGATCTACGTCAAACTTTCGGACATCAAAGACCGCACCAAATCGCAGGAACAATTGATGGTTGCGACCCGCGATGTTTTAAAGAACTTCCCGCCCGAACTGCGCACCGGCGTCCAACCCGTCCAGGCATTTTCGGGCGGCGGTTTCCGTAATGCCAACGTCCAGTTTTTGATTTCGGGACCCGATCTTAACAAACTCGAAGAATATTCAACCAAACTGCTCGAAAAAATGAAGTCGATTCCCGATGCGGTTGACGTTGATTCGACCTTGATCAGCGGGAAACCCGAAGTTCAGCTTGAAATCGACCGCCCCACAGCAGCGGATCTGGGCGTCCGTGTCGGCGATATTTCGCAAGCCTTAAACACACTCGTCGCCGGACAGGAAGCGACCACTTTCAACGAAGGCAAAGACCAATACGAAGTCCGTGTCCGGGCGATCAACAATTATCGAAGCAGCGTCGAGGGTTTGAACCGGCTCATCGTGCCGTCGTCTAAAGTCGGCTGGGTCACGCTCGACCGACTCGTCAAAGTCAAAGAAGGAACCGGTCCGAGTTCGGTTGACCGAACAAATCGGCAGCGGCAAGTGACGCTGCTGGCAAATACCAAACCGGGCGGTTCGGCAACGAGCATTACGGCGGCAATTGACAAATATGTCAAGGAATTAAATCTGCCCGCCGATTACAAAACCGGTTATGTCGGACAATCAAAAGAACTCGGTAAATCGCTGTTTTACTTTGCTCTGGCGATCGCGCTGTCGTTTATCTTTATGTATATCGTCCTCGCGGCGCAATTCGAATCGTTTATTCACCCGGTCACGATTCTGTTGACGCTTCCGCTTTCAATTCCGTTCGGGATCGTCAGTCTGCTGGCAACCGGACAAACCGTCAATATCTTTTCGGGTTTGGGTCTTTTGCTTTTATTCGGGGTGGTGAAGAAAAATGCGATTTTGCAGATCGATCATACAAATGGTTTGCGGAGTCGCGGAATGAGCCGTTATGACGCGATCATTCAAGCAAATCGCGACCGTCTGCGTCCGATTCTGATGACGACGATCGCGCTCGTCGCCGGAATGATCCCGCTCGTTCTTTCGACCGGCGCCGGTGCCGGAACAAATCGCTCGATCGGCGTGCTCGTCGTCGGCGGTCAATCGCTCTGTTTGCTGTTAACGCTGCTCGCGGTTCCCGTTTTTTATTCGCTCTTTGACGATTTGAGCGAATTCAGGATCTTCCGCCGGATTAGTAATTTATCGGCGCGCTTGTTCGGCGGCTTGAAACGCAAATTCACGGCGGCGACAAGTTCGATCTTCAGTTTGTTCGGTAAGAACTGATTTTTTTCAAGACTTTGTCGAGTTTTTTTCAAATAATTCTTGGCAAAGCCTTTTTTATCTGATTTCACTTAACGCTGTTAAGTGAAAAACACTTGTTAAGCAATGGGCGTCAAAGAACGAAGAGACCGGGAAAAAGAAAATTTGCGGCAGGAGATTCTGGACGCGGCAAGCGAGCTTTTTGCCAAGAAAGGCTACGCCCATGTCTCGATGCGAAAGATTGCCGAGAAGATCGAATACAGCCCGACGACAATTTATTTATATTTCAAGGACAAAACCGATTTGCTCAATGAGATCTGTGAAGAAACGTTCGGGAAATTGATCGAAACGGTTTCGCTGATCGAAGCCGAAAGCAAGGACGAACCGCTCGAGTGTCTTGAAAAAGGAATGCGCGCGTATATCGAGTTCGGTTTGAAATATCCGAATCACTACGAAGTCACGCTGATCACGCCGATCATGGATTTTTTGGGCAAAGAACTTCATCCGTACGAAGGCTCGAGCGGGCAGAAAGCATTTGAATATATCGTTCGGCAAGTTGCCGGAAGTATGGAAAAAGGACAGCTCGCCAAAGGCGACGTGGCGGCGGTCAGCCAAACGATCTGGGCGGCGATCCACGGCGTCACGTCGCTTTTGATCAGCCATCAGGATTTTCCGTTTGTTGACCAAAAGGTTTTGATCGACAAGGTCATCCGCACGACGATCAAAGGTTTACGGGTTGATTCCTTGATCGAAATTGAAAATTAATTGTTTGTGAAATCCTTCTACGAAAATATATGAATTTATCGATTAAAATCGCGCTTCTTGTGTCGGGCATATTTTTGCTGAGCGGAATGCTGACGGGCATTTGGAAATATGCAAAAATCATGTCGAGCGAAAAACATCAGGCACCCGTTTATGTGGACATCGCGCACCGCGCTTCGTTCTTTTACAGTTTCGCTTCGCTCGTGCTCGCCAAATTGCTAGAATTTTCACCATTCGGCGTTTTTTGGCAAACCGTCATCGTCGCGTTTCCGTTAGTCTATTTTTTACTGTCGGTGGCGGGTTATATCAAGGAAGGCTATCTGAACCGGACCGAAAATATGTTTACCGAGCGAAACTTTATCACGACCTGGTTTATGTACGGATTAATTGCCAGTGAGATCGGCGGTTTTGTTTTGATTCTCGGCGGTTTTATTTATACGCAATTTTTTGCAAATTAAATTTGACTTAGCGAGTTAAAAATGAGAAAAAAGATAGGTGAGTAAGCACTTACTTATCTTTTTCAGGGGCATTATATGGATAAGCGATCAGCAACGATTAAGACGATTACATTCAGCATAATTTTAGTTTTATTATCATTTCTCGGATTTATTAATGTTCAGGCACAAGATGCGACGCCTTCGCCTTCGCCGACCGTTGAGACCAAAGTTGACGACACGCAAAACGTCACGCCGGAAAACCTCAGCGGAGTTCCGACGATCGCGCCGAATTACCGGCAGGACGATAAATCGCTGCCCGATCTCGGACGCGTCGGCGTCGATATGATGGAGCAGAAACCGCTCGGACTGAAAGAAGCGATCACGCTCGCGCTCGAAAACAACAAGGACATCGAAGTCACGCGGCAGAATGTGAAGATCGCCGAATTTGATCTGCAGTCGGCGCGCGGTTTTTATGAGCCGCGATTTGCGGGACAGAGTTATTACGAACGCGCAACGACGCCGAACGTCAGCATTTTCAGCTCGAATGCGACGACGACGAACAGTTCGGTCGTCGGCAACGCCGGATTTCAGGGCTCTCTGCCGCGTTTCGGAACGAGCTACAGCGCGACCATTTCAAGCCAGCGCGTGACGACCAACAATCCGATCTCGATCCTCAGTCCGCAAAACAACACGAGTTTTAATCTGAGCCTGACGCAGCCGCTCTATCGCGGGCGCCGATTTGATCAGCCGCGCCGCGTGATCGAGATCGCCAAACGCAATTTGAGTCTGACCGACACGCAGTTTCGCCAACGCTCAATCGATATTATTACGAACGTCCAGCGGGCTTACTGGGATCTGGTTTTCGCACTGCGGAATTTGCAGGTTCAGCGCGACGGTGTCCGTGACGCCAAAGAGCAGCTTGAACATAATAAACGGCTGGTTGACGAAGGACAGCTCGCGCCGATCGATGTCGTCGCCGCCGAAACGCAGGTTGCCAACATCGAACAGGGCGTTTACGAAGCGCTCGAAACCGTCGGACGCGCCGAAAACCTTTTGAAGAATCTGATCGCCCAGAACAAGGACGACGCGATCTGGCGCGCTTCGCTCGTGCCGACCGATCCGGTCGATCTCGACGCGCCGCGCACGACGCTGCCCGAAGCCCTCGATCTGGCTTTGCAGAATCGTCCCGAAATCGAGATCAACAAAGTTCAGAAGGACATCAACGAGATCGATCAAAGATTTTACCGCGACCAGACGAAACCGCAGATCGATCTGACGGCGAGTTATACGACGGCGGGCGTCGGCGGCAGTCAGAATCCGAATTTCAGCAGTCCGTTTCCGTCGCCGTGCCAGACGAATCCGAATTCGACGGCTTGCCAACAGCAAATCGCGCTTCTCAACGGTTTGACGGGCAGTTCGCTGACGGACGTTCTCGCCAATCGCTATCCGACATTTCGCGTCGGCGTGACGTTCAATGTGCCGCTCCAAAATCAGACGGCGAAGGCGAACCTTGGCAAATCGCTCGTCCAGAGCACCCAAATTCAAACGCAGCGCGAACAGATCGAGCAGAATATTCAGGTTGACGTGCGAAACGCTCTGCAAGCCGTCCGCACGTCGGAAGCGCGCCTCAGAAGCGCGGCAATTTCGCGCGACAATTCGCAGAAGCAATACGAATCCGAACAGCGCAAGCTCGACGCCGGACAATCTGACGTTTACAAAGTTCTCGAACGCCAGACCGCGCTGATCAACGCCAAAAGCGCCGAACTCCGCGCCCAAACCGAACTCAACAAAGCAATCGCCGATTTGCAGCGGGCGACGGGCAATTCCCTGAAAGCGAACAATGTCGAAGCACGTTTGCGGAAATAAGCAGGAGTTTCAAATTTCGTAATTGATAATTTATATCTTTAAAAAGCGCCAGGATTCCGGAAAATCGTGGCGCTTTTTTTTTCGCTGCTGATTTTACGGAACAACGCACTTTTCAAGATTTTATTGACACGCGCGAAAAACTTTTGTTTTCGGTTGCATTTTGTAGCAAACTTGCATTAAATTTGCGTCGTAGTTTGGTAAGTTTAGTTTACAAATTTTGAGGAGAGAATAAATGTTAAAGAAATTAAGTGTTAAATTGTTGATTTTAATGATGGTCGGCGTGATGTCGGTGACGGATTTGTCGGCGCAAACGCGGGTTCGTTTTGCAAGAGGACGCAGTTCAGCGACTTTTTCGGGAACGATCCGTCCGGGAACTTCGGTTCGCTCTTATGTTTTGCGGGCGCGCGAAGGACAAACTCTGACGGCAACGCTCAGTTCGGGCAACGGCAAATGTGATTTCACACAGGGCGATTATGAAGACACGCAGTATTCGCAAGTAGTTGAAGAAGACGGCGATGTGACCTTCAGCATCGATAATCACGGTCCGCGAGCAACGAGCTTTACGCTGACGATCTCGATCAAATAAGCATAAGATCTTTGTTCAACTCAGGGGCTTTGCGATTCTGGCAGGAAAACGATTTTCCCCCCAGAATCGCAAAGCCCCTAATAATTTGCAGAGTTTCATATTTACAATTAATTGACGAGAGTTAAACTTCCAGCCGCAAACCGTCACGCGCTTCGATAACTTCGCACGGCGGCGCAAAGATTTTCACTTCTTCCGCAAAATCAACCTCGTCCCATTCCGCGTAGAAATGCGTCAGCAGCGCCCGTTTCGGGTTGGCGTAGCGCACGAGAAACATCGCTTCGGCGAGTTCGAGATGTTTTTCGGCGGGTTTATCTTTAAAGAAAGAACATTCCAAGACAAACAGATCCGCGCCGCGCGCAAACGCGCCGATTGATTTATCAAAACCTGTGTCGGAAGTAAAAACAAGAGTTTTATCGTCGCGGTCGCGAATATGGATCGCCAAACTCTCGTCAGTATGCGGAGTTTTCATCGTAACGATTTGCACGCCGGACAAGATCGCAAAGGTTTCGAGCGGTTCGACCTCGCTGATCTCAACGGGAAACGGCTGCTCAAAAAGTTTGTAATTATGCGCCGCGTCGAAAGATCGCAAAAGTTTTTCCAAGCCTTTCGCGCCGCAGATCTTGAGTGGTTTTGTGCGGTTTTGCATTTCCGGCGCGTGACGAGTGCCAAACAAAAACGGCGCGATTCCGCCGATGTGGTCGAGGTGAAAATGCGAAAGCCAGATGACATCTAAATTCGTCCAATCGAGATTTTCCTCCGCCATCCGGTGGATTGCCGCCGCCGAACAATCGAGCAGGATCGTGCCGCCGAAAGTTTCGAGCCAATAAGCCGAACTGCTTCTGCTGCTGTGCGGAACCGAACTGCCCGAACCCAATACCGTAAATTTCATAGCTCAAATTACAGA
>JBBQOA010000211.1:0-7494 GCA_038330465.1 Pyrinomonadales bacterium | reverse complement strand
TCATCACCTGTTCTTCCATCTTTTCGCGCGAAGCGTCGGCGTTCGACTGAAAACCTAAACTAGTGCGTTTTTGAATGAACCGCGCGCCGAGATTGGAGGTCATAATAAAGATCGCGTTTTTGCAATCGACCGTATTACCTTGCGCGTCCGTTAAAACGCCGTCTTCAAAAACCTGTAAAAGCACATTAAACAGATCGGGATGCGCTTTTTCGACTTCGTCAAACAACACGACCGAATAAGGCGCGCGGCGCAATTTCTCGGTCAATTGTCCGCCTTCTTCATGCCCGACATAACCCGGCGGCGAGCCGATGAATTTTGAAACCGCGTGTTTTTCCATAAATTCGCTCATATCAAAGCGAACAAGAGCGCGTTCCGAACCGAACAGAAATTCCGCCAAACTGCGTGCGACTTCGGTTTTGCCGACGCCCGTCGGACCCAGAAACAAAAATGAGCCGATCGGTTTATTTGGATTTTTGAGTCCGGCGCGTGAACGTCGCACGGCGCGCGCGAGCGCGGAAATTGCCGGACGCTGCGAAATAATGCGTTTATGCAACTCCGATTCGATCTGCAAAAGTTTTTTCGATTCTTCCTGTTTGATCGACTGGATCGGAATTCCCGTCCAGCGCGCAATTACGTCTTCGACATCTTCACGCGTCACTTCGACGGCAAAAAATGAATCTTCGAGATTTTTCAGTTCAAAAGCCAAGAGCTGTTCTTCATTCGCCGTCACGCGTTTCCAGCTTTCGATAGTTTCTTTCCACGAAGGCTCGGAGTCGGCTTCGCTTTCATGCCGAAGTTTGGCGCGGGCGCCGGCTTCGTCCAAAACGTCGATTGCTTTATCGGGTAAAAAGCGATCGGGAATATAGCGGTTGGTTTGATAGACCGCCGCTTCGAGAGCTTCTTTTGAATAGCGGATCTGGTGAAACGATTCGTATCTTTCCGCCAAACCCTGAATGATCTTGAGCGCGTCTTCTTCGTTCGGCGGAACGACTTTGACGGCTTGAAAACGCCGCTCCAAAGCCTTGTCTTTTTCGATCGATTTACGAAATTCCGCCGGTGTCGTCGCGCCGATACATTGAATCTCGCCGCGTGACAGCGCCGGTTTCAAGATATTTGCCGCGTCGAGCGTGCCTTCTGCCGAACCCGCGCCGACAAGCGTGTGCAGTTCGTCAATAAAAACGATATATTGATCGTGTTCGCGGAGTTCCGCCATGATCTTTTTAAGGCGTTCTTCAAACTGACCGCGATATTTCGTGCCCGCGACGATCAGCGACAGATCGAGCGAGAGAATTCGTTTATTTTCCAAAAATGTCGGCACCAGACGGTCCACGATGCGCTGCGCCAAACCTTCGATGATCGCCGTTTTGCCAACGCCCGATTCACCGATCAAGACCGGATTATTTTTCGTGCGGCGGCAGAGAATTTCGATCACGCGCTCGATCTCCGCGTCGCGCCCGATCAGCGGATCGAGTTTGCCCTGCGCGGCTTCGCCCGTCAGATCACGCGTAAACTCGTGTAAATGCGGGGTTTCCGACTTTTCTCTGGCACCTGTCGGATAGATATCCGAAAAACCGCTCTGCCGCGCGATCTCTTCACGCGCGTCCTGGATGCGAAGTCCGTATTGAAAAAGAATTTCGGCGGCGATCGACTTTTCTTCACGGATTATTCCGAGCAGCAAGTGTTCGGGACCAATGTGGCGATTTTGCAATTTGCGGCTTTCTTCCGACGCAAACGCAAGAATCCGTTTGGTTTCCGGCGACAGATGAAGTTCCGCCGATTGCGGAATCCGATCGCGCAGAGTGATTCTTTCCTCAACTTCGCGCCGCACGGATTCAACCGTCAGACTATTGCGAAAAGGAAAGAACCGTGCCGAAACCGTTTTATCTTCGCGCATCAGCCCGAGCAAAATATGTTCGGGAGAAATGACTTGCGAACCGTATTGCAGCGCTTCGTAACGGGCAAAAAATATTACCCGACGCGCTTTTTCTGTGTAGCGTTCAAACATAAAAAAATTTAGCGATTAGACCTTTTGTAATATTAATTACTCTAAGTCTGAACTTTTATGACAAATTTTTCAAGATAAGATTTTCCGAGACTTTCCTAAATATAGTTTCAAACGCCCCGAAAATCCACAAAATTTATTGCGTCCGCAAATTTTCCAAAGGTTTTATCCGGCTTGCTTTGATTGCCGGATAAAGGGTTGCCGTCAAACATAAAAAAAATGTCAGCAAAATAATCAACAAAATATTTGTCGGCGACGGATGAAGCGGAATGTAATTAAGCGAATAAACCTCCGCCGAAAGACTGATTAACTTAAAATAATTCCCAAGCAAACAACCGAGCAAACCCAACACAACGCCGCAAAATATTCCGATCGATCCCAAAAACAAACCTTCGATCAAAAAGATCTTGATCAAACTGCGTCCTTTCGCGCCGCAGGTTCTCAAAACGGCAATGTCAAGCCGGCGTTCATTGACAAGCAGCGCGAGCGTCGTCGTAATATTCAGCGCGGCGATAAATATTATCAGCGAAATGATCGCGAGCGTCGCTTTTCGTTCCAAACTGAGCGCGGCAAAAAGCGGACGATTTGCTTCCTGCCAATCAACGACCTTGAAATTTTCGCCGAGGCGGGCGCGAATTTCCCGCGCCGTTTCGCCGCTCGCGTAAATATCTTTGACCGAAATGCTTAGAATCCGGGGCGTGAAAGCCGGTTGTCCGTGAAGTCGCGCAAAGTTTTCGGGCGAAATATAGATCCACGTCAGATCGTAATCGTAAAGTCCGGTTTCAAATGTTTGCGCGATCCGAACGCGCGCCGGAGTTTGATTTTCGAGCGTGACGATCTCCGCCGAATCGCCGATCTTTAAATTTAATTTCTCGGCGAGCTGTCTGCCGACGGCGATCTGGCTGCCCGTTAAATTATTTTGTTTTTGAACTTTGAGAATCGCGTAGCTCGTTTCCGTTGCGCCGACGATCAGCGCATTGCCGTACGCGGTCGGGATAATTTCGCGGACATTTTCAAGTTTTTGCAGCTCGTCGCCGGTTTCTTCCGCGTTGGCGATTTCCGTTCCGTCTTTTCGAAAAACCGCGATATGCGCCGTGTTGGCAAGAAGTTTATCGCGCATTTCATCGGCAAAACCGCTCGCCAATGCCTGCGCAAAGATCAAGCTCGCAACGCCCGCCGCGATGCCGACGACCGCGACGACCGAAGTAAAACGCGCCAAAGATTTCCGGCGCGCGCGAAAATATTTGAACGCAAGTTTAAATTCAAACGACATCGAAAGATAGTTTCCCCCAAAAGCCTTCAAGAACGCAAAGAAATCTTTATTAGCCAAACGCTTTTTCATCGGCTAAAATTTAATTTTGCAAAAAGTTTGTAATCTGTAATTTGTAATCCGGAATTTATAAGTAATGCCTTTAGACACGATCGAAGCCGCCGTTGAAGACATAAAAAACGGCAAAATGATAATTATTGTTGACGACGAAGACCGTGAAAACGAGGGCGACCTGGTCTGTGCGGCGGAGAAAGTGACGCCCGAAATCATCAATTTTATGGCGGTTCACTGACGCGGTCTGATCTGTCTGCCGCTGACCGAAGAGCGCTGCGATTTTCTGCAGCTTCCGCCGCAAACAAGCGAAAACACTTCCGGGTTCGGCACGGCTTTTACCGTTTCGATCGAAGCCAAGTCGGGCGTGACAACCGGAATTTCTGCCGCCGATCGTGCTAAAACGATCCTGACGGCGGTCGATCCCGAATCGAAACCGAATGATCTGGCGCGTCCCGGACATATTTTTCCGCTGCGCGCGAAACGTGGCGGCGTTCTCGTCCGCGTCGGGCAAACCGAAGCGAGCGTCGATATGGCACGCATCGCCGGACTCGATCCGTCCGCCGTCATCTGCGAAATTATGAACGACGACGGGACGATGGCGCGGCTGCCCGAGCTCGAAGTTTTCGCCGCCAAACACGTGCTTAAAATCATCTCCGTCGCCGACCTCGTCCGTTACCGAATTCATAAAGAAACGCTTGTCCGAAAGGTCGTCGAAACCGATCTGCCGACAACACACGGCGATTTTCGCGCCTTTATTTATGAAAATATCATCAACGGCGAAACGCACATTGCCTTGACGATGGGCGATCTTTCGCAGACAACCGAACCTGTTCTGGTGCGCGTCCAAACCGAGAACATCACGTTTGCCATGTTCGGTTCGCGGTTGGGCGAAGCTTCACGGGCAATTAATGCTTCGCTCAAAAAAATAGCCGAAGCGGGCAGAGGCGTGATACTCTATCTTCGTCAGCGCGAACATAATTTGGACTTGATCCATCAATTGCAGACATATGCGCTGATGCAGGAAAAAAACTTGGATTTTCAGACAGCGCGGCGTGAAACGGGCTATGGAAGTTTCCGCGATTACGGCATCGGCGCGCAGATTTTAAATGATTTGGGCGTTCGGAAAATTCAGCTTTTATCGAACCATCCCCCGCGCATCACGGCAATCGAAGGCTTTGATCTGGAAATTACCGAAATCGTCAGCTTATAATAATTAGACTTAAATCAAGGGGTGAAAATGTCTGAAGAAGAAAACGTTCAGACCGAACAAACAGAAGCGATCGAAACGCCGGAAACAGATGGCGGCGAAAAATCTGCGGCGCCCAAACGCCGCCGATTTTTCACGCGGCGCAATGCCGTCATTGCTTCGGGCGCGGTCGGCATTCTACTTGTATTAGCGGCGGTGTTCGTCGTTGTGTTTTATCGCTACGGCGTTTTCGACAGCTATATTCGGACGCAATTTGTCGCCAAAATGGAACGCATCGGAGTTGTTTTCGATGCCGATACGTTTCGCGTCAAGATCGCGCCGCTCAGATTAGAACTCAAAAACGCGACTTTCAATGATAAGATCACGGGCGAAAAACTGTTTTTTATCCGCGATGCCGACATCGGTCTGACCATTCAAAATCTTTACGTGTGGCAATTAGACCGCGACATCAGCGTTGATTCGACCGACGTCAACGGCGCGGAAGTGTGGGTTAAATTCGACGAGAACGGCAAATCCAATTTTTCCAATCTCGTCTTTGTCGAAGAACAAAACCGCATCAATTTCACATATTCATCGATCAAGGTCAGCTTAAAAGACGGGCTCGTGCATTACGGCGACGTTTCGCGCAAGCTCGGCGGCGACGCAAAAAATGTGCTGATCTCGTTTGCGCCCGAAAATGCCGCGGTTCCCGACGAGCAAAAACGCTATAACTTTGATTTGAGCTCAAAGGATTCGAATTTTGTTTATGACGAAAGCAAACTCGAAAACATCGATTTGCGAGTGCAGGGCATTGCCGATTCAAACGGCGCAGAAATTACCGGCTTAAAGCTGACGACGCCGATCGGCGAATCTAATTTAAAAGGAAAACTTACCGATTGGAAATCGCTGAAATACAATCTTGAGATCGAATCGACGGTCGATCTGACGCAGACTTCGAACGTTTTCCCGCTCGGCACGCCGCTCAGAGGAATCGGAAATTTCAAGGGAACAGTGGCGGGCGAAGGTGAAAAATACAAGGTCAACGGCGAGATTTCGTCCGAATCGCTCGTCGCGTCGAACATTTATCTGAAAGGCTTGAACGTCAACGCGGCGGTTGACGGAAAAGGTTCGATGTATGAGGCAAACGGCAAAGCGATCGCGCAGCTTTTGACCTTTGAAGATTTTAAGATCGATTATCCGCAGCTGGTCGGATTGATTCGCGGCACCGGAACGGATTTCCGATGGGTCGGCGAACTGCAAGCCGCCGCCGCCAAAACGCCTTTCGGGACGCTCGGCGGACTTTTTATCGCGGATGCGGTTGCCGAATACAAGGAAGCAAAATTTGCCGCGACTTTCGGCAACGCGCGAACCAAGACTTTTGTCTCGAAAGGTTTTGGAATCGATAATTTGCAGGTTTCAAATCTCAAATTTGATTCAAACAACGGCGTCACAAATGTTTCCGCGCCAAATGCGACCGCCGGAAAATTCAAAACCAAAGTCATTAATCTGGAAGGAATGAAGGCGAAAAATCTGCGCATCAAAGACGTACCCAAACGCACCGATGTTCAAGCCGACACGATCACTTCGACTTCCGCCAATCTCGATAAGACGAAATTAAAAAATCTGACGGCAACCGACGCGCGGGTCGGTTATGAAAACGGAACGACGACCTTCAACGCAAAAACCTTGCGCGCCGCAGAAGTCGACACCGAAAACGTCCGGATCGGCGAGATCTTCGCGTATAACTTTGACGTCCGCGATCTGCCGAACGAAACGATCGTCGCTTCGGATAATCTGAAAGTTGCCAAACTCGAAACCAATGCGGCAACGCTCGGAACTTTGAATATCGCGGGCGTGCGATTGACGATCCGGCAGGGCAGGATCGAAGGAACTTCGGGCGATATCGACGCGGGCAATGTCGCTTTGGTAAAAAACGCGGAGCTGCCCGACGGCGGCACACTTGAAAACGTCAAAGTTTACAAACCCGTTTTCGTGCTTGAACCTTCAGGCTCATATCGCGCAAGTGCCGATATGAGCCTCGGCGGCGGCACCGTCGGCAGCATCAAACTCGGCGCGGCGCGCGCCGCCGTGACGGTTGACAACAATCGGGTCGCGCTCAATGATCTGACCGCCGAAGTGATGGACGGAAAATTGACCGGCAACGCAACGATCGCTCTCAACAAGCGCGGCAATTCGGAGATTAATGCCGATTTTACCGATCTCGACCTTGGCAAGCTGCTCGCCCTGCAAGGCGGACGCATCATTCCGGTCGAAGGCAAAACGACTGGGAAAGCGAATCTGACATTCACCGGCACGAATTTCAAAACCGCGAGCGGAAATCTGTCTGCCGACATCGCGGCAAATGCCGGAACGGCGGAACGCGGTTTGATTCCCGTCACGGGACGCATCGAAGCGACCGCGACGAACGGACTTTTTAATATTGACGTCGCGAAATTGACGACGGAAAAAAGCGAATTTACCGCGAACGGAAATTTCGATCTGAACGGTTATAATTCGAATCTCAATCTCGCCTTAAATTCTTCGGACGCGCACGAGATCGACCGGATTCTCAGAGTTTTGAACATTTCGCCCGAATTTGAACAAAAAGTTGACGAATACAAAGCCGAATTTGCGGGAAACTTAAATTTCAAAGGCACGCTGACCGGCAATGTTTCAGAGCCGTCGATCGATGGAAGCGCTTCGCTCGATTCTTTGATCCTGCGCGGACGCGATCTCGGTTCGCTGAAAACCGATCTGCGCGTGTCGCCGAGCGGAACCGAAATCAAAAACGGTCTTTTGCAGGAAGCGGGCGGCGGAAAACTCGCGTTTGATGTGGATATTCCGAGCGGCGGAACAAATAACATCTCCGTCGATGCAATTTTAACAAATATCAATACCGGCAATCTGCTCGCGGCGTTGCCGATCGATCTGCCCGAAACATTGCGCGGTTTGCAGGCGAATACTTCGGGCGCGATCAACATC